>CABUPZ010000009.1 GCA_902493585.1 uncultured Fusicatenibacter sp.
TTTTCTCTTCTGAGATTTCTTTGTTAAGATATGGCTCTTGTAAGCTTTATTTCTTACTAACTTTCCTGTTCCTGTTGTTTTAAAACGCTTTGCTGCTGCTCTGCTGGTTTTTACCTTTGGCATTTTTAATTCCTCCTTAAAAGTCTTACTTGCTGCAGTCATATCAAAACAACTGCGCTATCTTAGAGTGTGCCGGTAAACTGCCCAATGCAGTCCTGAGACACTTTCTAACGTTTTTCAGCTAAAAACATCGTCATTGTTCTGCCTTCCACCTTCGGTGCCTTTTCAACCACCGCGATGTCCGCCAGGCTCTTCGCAAAATCCTCAAGGATGTATTTGCTGTTGTTCATATGTGCCATCTCACGGCCCCGGAAACGCAGCGTAATCTTTACTTTGTTTCCCTTGGAAATGAATTTGCGGGCTGCACTTACTTTTGTGTTCAGGTCATTGCTGTCAATATTGGGAGAAAGACGCACCTCTTTGATCTCGATGGTCTTCTGCTTTTTCTTTGCTTCTTTTTCTTTTCTGGCAAGTTCGTATTTGTACTTACCATAATCAATGATCTTGCAAACAGGAGGCTTTGCGGTCGGAGCGATCTTCACAAGGTCAAGACCTGCTTCCTGAGCCTTAAAATATGCCTCTTTCGCAGACATAATTCCTAACTGTTCCCCGTTTTCGCTGATGAGACGAACTTCTTTGTCTCGAATCTGCTCATTAATCATCAAATCGCTAATTGTAGTGCACCTCCATCATATACTCTGAGCCGCTTCGCCGATCCGCTCTTTTCAGCATAAAAAAAGCGGATAGACAGACTATCCACATCAAACATTGTATACCAGCTTTTCCTGCTCAACAGAAAAGGATATTTCAATATTGAACCATAGTCGCCCGTTTGCGCTAAGGTGAGAGTGGATACTCTACTTTCTTTTTCACACTTTGTTACTCTATCATATACAGGCTGGTATTGTCAATACCTTTTTTTGTTTTTTTCGTGCGGACGAAAAACCGGACGAAAAACTCCCTGGGCGGGCGGTGTCCGTGTACAGCGTACGGCTGCGGCGGTCAAACGCTCAGTGCGGATAAAGGGCTGTAATAAGGTTTGGGGTGGCTTATCATTCTGGAGTTACAGCAGAAAAGTTCCTATCTTTGTGTTATACTGCTTGTAAACAAACCAGGTAAGAGGATATTGCCATGAAGCGAAATATATTGCTCATTATCTTTGCTGTCATCGCCGTTGTATTTTGGGTAGGAGGAATTTTGCCGCAAAGCAGCATCCATTAAAAGAGGGGGGGTAATGCCGGACGCTATTTTCATCGTCTTTCTGGTATTCATTTTGTACTTTCCTTTGTGTCTGCTGATTGCTTTCATTCGGGCTTTATTTTCCAAAAAACAGCACCGAAAGGAAAACTTCATAGATACATTTTGGACATTCTTTTCAGAATTCTTAACTCCTTTTAACTGGTTCTAACCTTTTGCCAGGTTTCTGCCGCTACTTGGCAATTCAAAAGTTATTTTACAAACTGCTCCAAATCTTCCTTATCAACAGAACTCAGCTTTTCGCTGTTCCCATCTTTGTCGCGGACTACATTCAAGCTAATCCCGTCAGGGTGCCGGTTGTATCTCTAATCGGTTCAACATCCACCACACCATCGTCAAAAAGAGCGTTGGTTTCATCAGAATTAATCTGGTTTTTGAAGTAACGCACGATTTGGCCGTTATAGAGGAAACGGTCTTTTTCTGTATCGTAGGTCATGCCATACGGTGCATAAATGGAATCCTGTGGCGTGTAGCTGAAAAAGGCGGAGCGTTCAAACCTGACCGCTCCGCCTTTCAAAACTGAATCGAAAACAATACGCCGCTTTCCAGGGGGCATAGTTTTTAATTCAGCGCTCCGGTGCCCGTCCGCAGGGACTTTGGAACGCTTAGATTTTCCGCACTTTTCCAGCCGCCCGCCGTACACGCATACCACCTGCGCCTGGCTGCTTTCGTCCGCTTTTTCACCCCACGGCTATCTGCGCTTTTTCAAATACTTTCTAAAAAAACCTTCCTTCGCTGAATGTTCCGGCTCTTGCCCAAGCCGTAACCAGAGCCATAGAATCAGTTCAGCCGCAGCGGAAGCTGCTGCATTTTGTATCATCGCAGCAACAGGCCTCGCTGCCCGAAATCTGGATTCCTCCTGCCGTACATTTGCAGGATTCGTTAAACTGACAGTTCTGAGCTTCGCAGTCGATGGCAATGTTGGTGCATCCCATTCCGGATGTCATGGAATTGGTCATTGCATCCTGTCCCCGCTCCTGAAAACTCTCGCAGCAGGTCTCCCCCGGCTTGCGGGCATTGCTGCCGCCGATCTTGATGTCTCCTTTTGAACAGAGTTCCTGCTTATTATAAATGCAGGTCGTTGCAGAACAACTTAATGCTGGCATATTCTTTACCTCCTGTTATTTTCTTTTCGGAGATAGTATGTTCCGTATTTTATTTTTTATTCGGCAAAATTTCGTCACAGTTTTTCCACACTTTTATCGTAATTCCATCACAATTTTACTACATTTTCTTCACAGTCTTTTTTTATACTTTCACTTGTAAAGAACAAGGAGGCGTTAATCATGATGAAAAAATATAAATTCAACCAGGAACATTCCATGCAGCAGAACAACGAGACAGACCGGGATCTCCCGGAAGTTTCCCCGGTACGGCAGTCCAGACGAAACAGAAAGCAGAAAGCTTTCCTGAGAAAAGCCGGTGCCCTTGCGCTCAGCGCCGTTCTCTTCGGAGGACTGGCCGCCGGTACTTTCCAGGGCGTGAACCTGCTGATTGAAAGCAACACGCAGACTTTCTCAAACGGAACGTCCGGATCTTCCAGCCTTTTGAATGCCAGCCAGGTTTCCACCGGCTCCGGCTCCCCCAAAGGCAGTCTGGATGTCTCTGATATCGCGGAAGCTGCCATGCCTTCCATCGTATCGATCACCAATCGATCGGTGCAGGAAGTACAGAATTATTTCAATACTTTCGGCTACAATTATCAGCAGCCTCAGCTGCAGGAAACGGAAAGCTGCGGTTCCGGCATCATTATCGGCCAGAATGACACGGAGCTTCTGATCGTCACAAATTACCATGTAATAGAAAATGCCGATACACTCTCTGTAAGTTTCATTGACAATCAGGTCTGCGAGGCTTCCCTGAAAGGAATGGACTCCGACAACGATCTTGCGGTCATTGCGGTATCTCTGGACAACATTTCCTCTGATACACTTTCCAGTATTTCCACCGCAGTGATCGGTGATTCCGATTCCCTGAAAGTCGGGGAACAGGTTGTCGCCATCGGAAATGCTTTGGGATACGGCCAGTCTGTGACCACCGGTATCGTAAGCGCAACCAACCGTACCATCAGTTCTTCGGACAATTCTTCCACTGACACGGATAGCACGGAAAGCAGTACTTACATCCAGACCGATGCAGCCATCAATCCAGGCAACAGCGGCGGAGCTCTGCTGAACATGGACGGAGAACTCATCGGAATCAACACTGCAAAGCTGTCCTCCACAGAGATCGAGGGAATGGGCTATGCGATCCCAATCTCACGGGTACAGGATATCATTGAATCCCTGATGAATGAGACGACAAAGACCAGAGTTGAAGAAGGCAGTCAGGGCACGATCGGGGTTTCCGGCAGAGATATTTCCACTGATGTGGCTCAGGCCTACCAGATCCCCCAGGGCATCTATATCAGCAATGTCTCCGAAAACAGCGCCGCTGCTGCTGCCGGGATTACGGCCGGAAGTATCCTGACCAGTTTTGACGGAAATACCGTTTCTTCCGTTTCGGATCTTCAAAGCCTGCTGCAGTATTACCCTGCCGGTTCCCAGGTGGAGGTGACGCTGATGGTGCCGGATCAGAGTTCCTATACAGAAAAGACAGTAACGATCACACTGGGAAGCACGGATTCTTCCTCTTCTTCCCTGTCATGATCCTGTAACCCCAGACTTTCACATCTTCATACGTTCATTCATAAAAAAGCGGCAGAGCCTCAACTCTGCCGCTTTTGTCATTCACAGCTGCGAGCAGGAACCTGCCGCTTTTGTGATAAATTTTTTCTTCTATATAGAATACATTGCCTGAAAATACATTACTTATTTTCTTTTACTTCCACTTCAACCTTACGGTTTTCGCGGTTTCTGATCTCTTCTTTGATATCAGAGATAAACGCTTCCAGTGTTCTGGAGCCTTCGTCGCCTTTGAAGCGGCTTCTCACGGAAACCGTTCCTTCCTCTTCCTCTTTCGCTCCTGCGATCAGCATGTACGGAATCTTCTGGCCCTGCGCCTCACGGATCTTGTAGCCGATCTTCTCGGAACGAGTATCCATTTCCACACGGATACCTGCTGCCTGCAGTTCCTCGTAAACTTTCTTCGCATAATCCGCATATTTGTCGGAGATCGGAAGCACTTTTACCTGAACCGGAGCCAGCCAGGTCGGGAACGCTCCTGCAAAATGCTCGATCAGGATACCGATGAAACGCTCGATGGAACCGAATGCCACACGATGGATCATGATCGGTCGATGTTTTTCTCCGTCCGCGCCTGTGTACTCCAGCTCAAACCGCAGCGGAAGCTGGAAATCCAGCTGGATGGTTCCGCACTGCCAGGTTCTTCCGATGGAATCCTCCAGATGGAAGTCGATCTTCGGTCCGTAGAATGCTCCATCTCCTTCGTTTACCACATACTCCAGTCCCAGTTCATCCAGCGCAGAGCGCAGCGCCTCTGTTGCAATCTCCCAGTCCTCGTCGCTTCCCATGCTGTCTTCCGGACGTGTGGACAGTTCCACATGATATTTGAATCCAAACAGACGGTAAACTTCGTCGATCAGGTTTGCAACGCCCTTGATCTCGTCTTTGATCTGATCCTGTGTCATGAAGATATGCGCATCGTCCTGATTGAAGCAGCGCACACGCATCAGACCGTGAAGCTGTCCGGATTTCTCATGGCGGTGAACCAGTCCCACCTCGCCGAGACGCAGCGGCAGATCACGGTAGGAACGCGGTTCGGACCGGTATACCAGAACGCCGCCCGGGCAGTTCATCGGTTTTACCGCATACTCTTCACCGTCGATCTCTGTGGTATACATGTTTTCCTTATAGTGATCCCAATGTCCGGAAGTCTCCCACAGACGACGGTTCAGGATGATCGGAGTGGAGATTTCCTGATATCCTGCTTTCTGATGGATCTCTCTCCAGTATTCCATCAATGTATTTTTCAGAACCATTCCTTTCGGCAGGAAGAACGGGAAGCCCGGTCCTTCTTCGCACATCATGAACAGGCCAAGTTCTTTTCCAAGCTTTCTGTGGTCACGTTTTTTCGCTTCCTCGATCATCGCCAGATGCTCGTCCAGATCTGCCTTCTTTGTAAATGCCGTACCATAGACACGCTGCAGCATCTTGTTTTTCTCGCTGCCTCTCCAGTATGCGCCTGCAAGGCTTGTCAGCTTAAACGCTTTCACCGGCTTGGTAGACATCAGATGCGGACCTGCGCAGAGATCTGTAAATTCTCCCTGACGGTAAAAACTGATCACCGCATCCTCCGGAAGGTCTTCGATCAGTTCCACTTTATAAGGCTCGTCTTTCTCTTTCATCAGAGCGATCGCTTCCGCTCTCGGCAGTTCAAAACGCTCGATCGGAAGGTTTTCTTTTACGATCTTCTTCATCTCCGCCTCAACTTTTTCCAGATCGTCGCTGGTCAGCGGAACTTCCTTGTCGATATCATAGTAGAAACCATCTGCGATGGATGGTCCGATGGCCAGTTTCGCATCCGGATACAGACGCTTGATCGCCTGCGCCAGAATATGGGAGGCGGTATGACGCAATGCTCCGCGTCCTCCCTCATCGTCAAATGTGAGGATGCTCAGGCTGCAGTCTCTGTCAATGACCGTACGCAGATCTACAACCTCTCCGTCCACTTCTCCGGCACATGCCACACGCGCCAGGCCTTCACTGATATCTTTGGCGATATCGAGCACGCTCATGCTTCCGGAATATTCCTTCTGGCTTCCGTCTTTCAGTGTGATAATCATTTGCTTTTCCTCCTTTTCGTCCATAACTTTTGTTCTCTCAGAGGATTTCTCCTCCAGAACATGTTTGTTTATCAAGTTTCATGGGGACGACAAAAATCCCCTCCTGCAGCGCATCATCAACGCTGCAGAAGGGGACGATTACTCTTTTTCATCGCGGTTCCACCCCGCTTGTCCTGAACCGCATCGAAGGCTGCCGGACCGGCATACTGCAGAAGTTCAGAACCACTTCATTCAGGATGATAACGGAATCACCGGGCCGGATTGGGGCCGCTCGGAGCTGGTCTTCGGCTGTTTCCTGACAAAATCCTTCCACCACATCGGATCTCTCTCTGGGACATTCCGCAGCGTACTCGTCTCTTCATCGCTTTGTTTATATGATTTTCTCCAGTATAAGCAGAAAAACACAGATTTGTCAAGTAGTTTTTCTCCGCTCTTCTCTTTCTTCGTAACCATCCAGCCGGCCAAACGGTTACTTTTTGATTTTTCGGATCTCTTTGGTGGAATGCCAGATCATGAACACCGCCATGGCAAGGATGAGCACAAACACAGCAGCTCCGGTAAAGGCTGTCATGATTTTCCGGAACATTGGTCCGTTGTCCTCTCCAAAAGCGGAGATCATCGCCGTCTCCAGCGACAGCATGGAGACCAATGCCGCTGCCAGGCTGATGGCTCTGACTGCCTCCATCACCGGACTTCCTTTCTTCCGGTATTTTACGAAATTGATCACTGCCATCGTAATGGCAAAAAAGGTGTACGCAGCCATGGCGATCGTGATGATCGGATTATGTTCGAAGCCCCGGTTCTGGCTTACAATATAAAATGCCATCACGCCAAGGGCAAGATTCAGGAGCAGCAGCAAAATACCGCAAAACCGGTAATGAAGATATTCCCGGAAAAGATTTTTCCCCAGCTCCCTATGTCTGGTTTCCTTCAGCAGAAAATACCGCATCACAGCCAATATGACATAGTAACCGGACAGTGTGTAAAACCATGCGGAATGATAATAGATTCCGGATCCCAACTGCAGCACCGCATACAGCATGTTTACCGTCAGAGAACTGTACAGAGACCACTTGATCCGGTACTGGGGATCGGAAAAATATTTTTGCGCAAAAGGATTCTCACCCCGGAACCGTTTTCCAAACCGAAGCATCCTTGGAATACTGGTGCACAGCAGCGTCAGCGCATAAGCAGACAGCGCATAGGAAACGTAGGACACCGTATCATTTTCCGGCACAGCAAGAAAACTGTACATCAGCATTCCAAACCCCGCCGGAATCACAAGAAGTGCGATCAGCCAGTGGGGAAACACCAGACTGCGCAGTACTTTTCCTAACCGCTTCATTTTACCCTCCTCTTCCGCTTCTCCCGGAAAGCACAAAGAGGCGGCCGTTTTCCCGTCCGCCTTTTTGTGCCCGAAGCAAGGTTCCTGTGACTGTTCCGTCCGCTGAACTGCTGCAGATTATTTTACCTTTGGATCTCCAGGAATGTGTTTGTTCATCCTGGCTGCATGTTCCTCTGTGCGTTTCTCTGCCGCTGCTATTGCCGCCGCTTCCCGTTCCGCCTGTTCCTTTGCCAGTCTTTCCTTGGCTTCCTCCACGCTTTCCCCTTCTTTTTTCAGAAAAGCATCTACAAATTTATCACTGATCTTGTTGAATCCTCCGACTACGCCGTCCTCGATGGTTTTATACGTACCCACCACGCCATGTTCGATCGCTTTATAAGTGCCTACCACTCCATGTTCAATGGCTTCATACGCCTCGACAGTGCCCTCCGCAAGATTTTCTCCTGCTTTCTCTGCCGCCTCCATTCTGAGACGTTCTCCTTCTACCTGTGCATGAAAGTTTTCCTTTTCCAGATCCATCTTATCACTCATTTCAGCATCCTCCATTTATCATCATTCATCCGCAATAATGTGTTTCTAACAGTTCAGCCAGCCGAACTGTTACATGTGTTTCACTTGATGATGTTATTCTGCACTTCGGATGTTTTTGAAATGTGCATATTTCGTTTCTGAATTGTTAAATCTGCACTAAAAATGTACCCAAACAGATGAAAACGTTATTTCAGTTCCATATGGATCCGGATGTCGTTCCCTTTCACCGACACGGTTCCATAGCTGCCCGTGATCAACGGCATCATCGGCGGCAGATGTCCGAGATCCACATCCATGATCACCGGAACCTGGTAATGCTCCAGAATTCCCAGCACCGCCTGATACTGATCCAGTCCCATCATTTCCTGGCCGTAAACCATCGGGCGGCCGATCAGAAAACCTTTCGTATAACGGAACCATCCCGCATGCTCCATCTGCCAGAACGCCCGGCGAAGAGCCATCACATTCAGCTCGCAGCTTTCCAGGAACCAGACAATCCCATCGTCTTTGTACTTTTCCACAAATTCCTGTACCCGGTCAAATTCTGTCCCCAGAAGAGTCACCAGACAATCCACACATCCACCGAGAAGCCTTCCGGAAAATTCCGCATCCTGATCCGGGAAACGGCGAAGGACCCGCGGTTCTGTCACATGATACGGCTCCAGCGGATGTTCTGCATCTTTCCGGCTTTCTTTTTCCCATCGGTCATAGCCGTGAACCTGCAGATTTCTTCCCGTCAGAATCCCCATAGCGTCTTCGAGGGATTCGTGCCAGGGTTCCATGCCGAACGCCGCCGCACATGGCCCGTAAATCGATGCCGTATCGCAGAGCGTCGTCAGCAAAAATGTAAAATTGGTATTATCGGAATACCCCATATACCACTTGGGTTCCGCCTGCTTCAGCGCCGCAAAATCCAGATGACCCAGGATTTCACACATCAGCTCTCCGCCGCCGCAGGAGATCAGGCAGTCATTTTCCTGGCTCTGATAAAATTCCATAAGCTCCTGTGCGCACAATTCCGGCGTGTTGCTGATGCCGATTCCACGTCCCTCATAGCAGTTGGGTCCAATCTGCAGTCCGTATCCCATACCGCTCCAGATTTCCTTCGCATGTTCAAAGGCGGTCCGGTATGGTTCGATGTTGCATCCAAAAGACGGAGCCACAAATCCGATCGTTCCGTTTTCTTTCAAAAATCTGGGATATCTCATCTCTTCTTCCTTTCCAGCCGTATGTTGTTACTGTGGATAAACCAGGCGCTCCTCTTTGATATCATAAAGCACCTGCTCCAGATATTTTTTCGCCAGATAATTGGCCATTCCAAGGTTCATATCCAGATAGTTTCCGCAGTCCTTGGCGGAAGCACCCGGCACCTCGTCGCGGAAATCACGGATGAATTCAAACATTTCCGTCACCAGAGGAACGATATTCCGTGACTCGTAGTCTCCTGCAAGCAGCAGGTAAAATCCGGTACGGCAGCCCATCGGTCCGAAATATACGGTTTTTGCGCCGAATTCCGGATGGTTCCGCAGGAACGTTGCCCCAAGATGCTCGATGGTGTGCACCTCCGCAGTGTTCATGACCGGCTCCTCATTTGGGGAAGTCATGCGCAGATCGAAGGTTGTCACTACGCCTGCTGCCACCTGATCCTTTCTGGACACATACACACCCGGCTGCAGTTTGATATGGTCAATGGTAAAGCTTGCAATTTTTTCCATAATAAATTTCCTCTCCATTCATAATCTTTCCCATTATTATAGCAGACCATTGATGAAAAGTGTAGTGATTTTCGTCTCGGTGAGGAGGATGCCGTAAGGCACCGTATGATCAGTAAAAAAATATTCCATTGATCACCGTCACGATTCTTTCCAAGGGCAGCACACACAACATCACATAAAATGCTGAACCACTCATCACCGCTGTCCGGATCACCGGAAGCTTCCGTCTCTGGCAGGCACACCACAGAACAAACACAAGCGCCAGCCAGGCCATAAAGACCATCGTGGTAATTCTTTTTTCCGTCAGTCCATACGCACTGATGTAAAGAATCATTTTGCTCATTGCCGTCGAGATCAGAAGCAGGGTCAGGACAGAGAGCAAAAGATTCAGGCATCTGAGCCACCTGTTCTTTTCCCTTTTTGTCTTCGTAAACAGATTTGCCATCAACAGTACCACAAGATTTACCACTGCTACCAGACAAAGTTCAAAAAACCCTTTTCTGGCGTACTCTGCGTAAGTGTACGTTTCCGGACGTATTCCGGCAAATGCAGAAAACAGATACTGTGCCTGGAGCGCCATAAACAATCCATAACACGCACTGACCGTCATCAACGCTGTGTTCACCGCCGTATCCGAGACGATCCGCACTCCTTCTCCGGTTTTTCGCACCACTTCCCGTTGGATCCTGTCCGTTTTTCTTTTATAAATGCTCCCATAACCCAGCCCAAACAGATAGGCAGTCACGGGAAGAGAAAATACCGCCCGCACCAGAAAGCTCCAAATGTCGTCCGATATTTTTTCCGGCAGCTCCAAAACCAGCCTGCCGAAATTGTCATCGGCGCTGGCGAGCAGAGGCAATACTACGAACAGGATTGGAACGGAAAGGAGCAGGCCGCCGAAAACCGCCCCGATCTTTTTTATCCCCAGCTTTCTCAGATTCGGCTGCTCTTCTCCGCCGCTGGACAGCACGTGAAAATAGCAGGAAAAATTTCCAAACGGTACCACCCAGATACTGTTCCAGAAATCCGCTGCCGCCCACTGAGAGGTCCTCCCCTCTTCCATCAGGCATCCGCCTGCCGCCAGTGTCCAGTAAGCGCCAAGCGCCATCGTTCCCAGCACCTGAAGCACCGGTCTCGCCGTGTAGAACCCATAGGGAATTCCGGAACCAAGCATCATCGCCAGCCAGAACCAGCTTTCCCGTGGGACTGTCTTCTTCTTCACCCGAAGGTAACCCAGCACTGCCACCGCGTAAACTGCGGTAAATGCTGAAAATTTCCATGCAAAGCCCCCGCTGCTGAGCAAATAAGCAAAGCTGTATCCAAGTATCGTGTAAATCACAGCGAACCAGAAATCTGTACCGTCTGCCGGAATTGGTTCACGCTTCTCTTCTTTTTCCTCCAAAATGAGCGCAGTTTCACAAGCCAGAACCTCCTGCGCACCTGGCCGTTCCTGTTTTTCCATATATTTTTCTCCTTTCCGTCAGCGGATATCTGCAAATTCTCTTACGTCTCCTCGTCCGGGACATATTCCAGAATATCCCCCGGCTGACACTGCAGCGCTTTACAGATACTGTCCAAGGTACTCAGCTTCACCGCTTTTGCCTTTCCGTTTTTCAGAATTGAAATATTCGCCATCGTAATACCGACTTTTTCCGAAAGCTCGGTCACACTCATTTTACGTTTTGCCAGCATTACGTCTATGTTAATGATGATTGCCACGTTTTCCTCCTATCAGATCGTCAGATCCTGTTCCTCCTGTATTCTGCTTGCCTTGTACACCAGATGGGAAAGCACTGCGCAGACCACAGACAGGGCAATGCACAGAAACAGAATTAAGACCACCGCAAAAATCATGCTGCCCATACGCTGGTACCATCCCAACAAAAAACATACTGCCAGCAGCCCTGCATACAGGATCGTATCCACCATCATCCATTGGCTCATCCGCTTCAGCGCCTGTGCATTCTCTCTGGAAAAGGATTTGTCCTGTCCAATTCTTACGCAGACTCCCCAGAACATACACAGACAGATCAGACACGGAACCGCCGTCACCAGAATGAAAATACAACTCCCAATATAGAATGCCCTGCCCATCATTTCCGGCAGTATCTGCCGCAGAGACGACGGCAAAAACCAAAGAACAAAAAGCAGAAACAGGATTCCGATTCCTACTGTGATCATTTTCAGATACCTTGCCATTTCTTTCTGACTCATACTCAACCTCCTCGCTTTGCTGTTGCTTTCCTTTCTTACAAGCAGTATAATCCCGTTTTCCATTATTTGTCAATATATATTTATCGTTTTTCGATAAATATATATTCTTTTCCACAAAACCAAGAGCTGGCGGAGGGAAACAACCGGTAAATAACCAAAATCTACTCAAGGGGGATTTTTTATGTCAAAATCTAAATGGTCTGCTGATTTCAAAACAAAAGTAGCTCAGGAATATCTTGATGGTAAAGGTTCTTTCTATTACTTGGCCGATAAATATCATATTGGCAGAACAACTATACAAAAATGGGTTGCTGCTTACAAGGTACATGGAATAGATGCCTTTATCTGTGGCACCGGAAATGCAAGCTATACCAGTGAATTTAAAACCATGTGTGTTGAGGAAGTTCTCTCTGGCTACGGCAGTTCTGTGGATCTAGGAGCAAAATATAAAGTTCAACCAAGTGTTTTAGAATCATGGATTAGGATGTATAATGCCAATAGAAAACTTAAGGATTACAATCCAAAGCGGGAGGTCTATATGGCAGAAGCAAGGCGAAAAACCACCATTGAAGAACGCAAAAAAATCGTTACATATTGTATTGAACACAATCGTGATTATAAGGGGACAGCCACACTCTATGATGTTTCTTATAGCCAAGTGTATTCTTGGGTAAAAAAATATGATACTACGGGCGAGGAGGGTCTTACAGACAGGCGTGGACGGCACAAAACAGATGATGAGGTTGATGAGCTGGAAAGGCTGCGAAGAGAGAATCTTCGGCTCAAACGTCAGCTTGAAGAAAAAGATAGGATAGTTGAACTGTTAAAAAAAGTGAAAGAATTCGAAGGGATGTGAGGCTGGGAAAACAACGCCACGAATCAAAGTATCTGGCACTTGAATACTTCTATACAAACAACGGCTGGAGCATCAGCTGGATGTGCAGACATCTTGGAATTGCAAGGGCTGCGTTCTAAAATGGAAACATAGAATCATTCCACAGCAAGAACGGGAAAATCAGGAAATCGCAGAACTGATCAAAGAGTATGATGAACGTTTTTCCCATATCCTGGGATATCGAAGAATGACAGATTGGATCAATCATTTCAATCAAGCTTTATTTTCTGCCGTCCCACAAGCATATCCAATAGCAAAAAATAAACGAATTGAGAAATACAAAGCTAAGTGGTGTACATAAAAATCAGCCGCACGAAATCGTGCGACTGATTCAGAGCATCTTATTTTAAATATTTGACCTGTCTACTTGACAGAGGGCATATCAATTTCGACCACCTAAAAATCAACTATTTTTTCTTCTCCCGCTTTTTCCCGGTAAACTCCAGAACGTCGATACAGTAAACACCGACCCGCTCCAGCATCTCCGGAAGAAAGTCCACCGACGCCTCGGGATCCGTATGCTTCATCAGCAGCGTCAGCCCATGGATTTTTTCCTCCTGCGCGGTAACCTCACGGACGCTCCCGGTTCCCATAATGCTTCGGTAGGCGTAGGAATAACTGCAGGTATAATCTCCGGTGATGACCTCATGGCCGCAGTCCATTTCCAGAGCAGCCACCGGATGTTTCACAAACGCCTCGGCTTTTCTTCCCTCCTTTGCGCTGTGAATATAAAGCCACAGCTTCCGCGCGCCATTTTCTTCTGACAACTCATAGCCAAAGTTTACTGGGACGATAAACATCCCATCTTCATCCGTCAGTCCCAGACGCACCACATCGCAGTCTTCCAGGATCTGACGGAGCGCTTCCGTCTCCGTGACCTCTCTCTTCGCCAGGCGCATGTTTCTCATCACCCACATTCCCCTTTCTGTATGCTCAGATTTCGTAACCGTTCAACTGGCTGAACCGTTATCAGATTTCTCTGGTATACTGCTTCAGCCATTCCTTCTCATCCTCTTCCAGATAAGGAGAAACCACCTCGTATACTTTCTTGTGATAATCGTTCAGCAGCTTTCTGTCTTCCGCAGACATCTGCTCCGGATCGATGGCGTCCAGATCCATCGGGACGAAGGTGATCGGCTCTGTGTACATGAACTGACCGTACTCATTCTTCTCTCCCTCGCAGATCAGAAGTTCATTTTCCAGACGGATACCGTGGGATCCCTCGATATAAATGCCCGGTTCATCGGTGATAACCATTCCCGCTTCCAGAGGATTCGCCTCACCGGGGCGTTCTTTCCAGCGAAAACCTGCCGGTCCTTCATGAATATTCAGCAGATATCCGACCCCGTGTCCGGTTCCATGATTGAAGTTCATGCCACGGTCCCAGAACGGTTTTCTCGCCAGGATATCCAGCGCAACGCCCGTGCAGCCTTTCAGGAATTTCGCGTCTGCCAGCCGCAGGTTGCTCACCGCAACCAGTGTAAAATGCTCTTTCATCAGCGGCGTCACTTCTCCCAGCGCATAGGTACGGGTAATATCGGTGGAACCTTCATAAAAGCCCGCTCCGGTATCTGTCATCAGAAATCCTCCTGCCTTCAGCTGGACATTGGTCTCCGGAGAGGAAGAATAGTGGACGATCGCCCCGTGCTCCCCGTAAGAGCTGATCGGAGCAAAGCTTGGACGGATAAAATTGCCCTGCTCCGCACGCAGCTCATCCAGCTTGTCGGAGGCGCTCATCTCTGTGATCACTTCTTTGTCATAATTTTCTTTCAGCCATTTCATGAACTTTACATGGGCAACACTGTCTTTGATCTCAGCTTTGCGGATATTCTCGATCTCCACCGCATTTTTGACAGCCTTGAACAGAATCTCCGGATTTCTTGCCTCAACCTTTTTGACCGTTTCCGGAATATTGTTGTAGAGCGCGTAATTCAGCCGGTCAGGATCCAGCAGCAGAATCTCTCCCTCTTTGGCATTTTTGATATCCTCATAAATCGCATTGTAAGGATGCAGCACAACTCCGTCTGCTTCCAGCGCCGCGCGGATCTCCTGGCTCAGCTTTGTCTCATCCATATACAGTTCCACAGAATCCATCGTGATCACTGCGTAAGAAAGAATCAGCGGGGAAAACGCCACGTCATTGCCACGGATATTCAGCAGCCAGCAGATGTCATCCAGTGTCGTCAGCACATGACGGTCTGCATCGTATGCTTTCATCTCATTGCGCACTCTGCCGATTTTGGAAGCCACGGTCTCTCCCGTATATTTTAAATCCAGCGCAAACGCCGGTTCTCTGGACAGTTCCGGACGGTCGTCCCAGATACGGCCGATCAGATCTTCACTGTAAATAATCTTGCCGTCTTTGGATTCGGCAATCCGCTCGTAAGCGCGCCCCTCGCCGACCGCAACGGTCCTTCCGTCAAATCCCAGTACGCCCTTATCCGGAAGCTGTTCCTGAAGGAACTCCTGGACCGTCGGTACGCCCGGTTCTCCCATCTTCATCAGTTCCACAGTGCTGCCTTCCAGCTCTTTTGCCGCCTGGATGAAATACCTTCCGTCCGTCCATAGGTACGCATGTTCCCTGGTGATCACCGCGGTTCCTGCCGAGCCGGTAAAACCAGTGATAAACTGGCGGCACTTAAAATATTCTCCCACGTACTCACTCTGATGAAAATCCGCCGTTGGAACGATATAAGCATCCATTCCATAGTGATTCATCTGCTCGCGCAATTTTGATATTCTTTCCGGTACATTCATTGTTTTCCTGTCTCCCTTCACTTTCTATATCGTCTCAAACTGTCTCTTTGATGATAACGATTTATAACCGTTCAACTCGCTGCCCTTTTCTTTCGTCAATAACGCCTCAGCTCATCTCCTTCGTCGCCGGTATTCTCAATCTTTCGGATGATCAGGTCGTAACTGTAGCTGTCGCTGACACGTACGGTCACCCGGTCGCCGACTTTCCTGTGAAAGATCGCCTTTCCCAGCGGGGAATCGATGGTCACATACCCTTTCAGGGAATTTCCTCGGACGGAAGTCACCAGTTTGTAGACCTCTTCCTCGTCATCCTCCTCCACATAGACCGTAACCGTGTTATTGATCCCAACCTCATCCTCATCGGACGCATCGGAAATCACCCTTGCTGTCTTTATCATCTTTTCCAGATAACGGATCCTGCTTTCATTGCGGTTTTTATCCTGTTTCGCCGCCTTGTATTCAAAATTCTCACTCAGGTCGCCCTGGGCCCGGGCCTCCTTTACCGCTTCCAGCTCTTTTGGCCGCACGACCAGCTTGCGGTAATCGATTTCTTCCTGCATTTTTCTGATATCACTTTCCGTCAGACGGTCATACATTTTTCCTCTCTCCTTTAACCTGCGAAAACAGAATCCGGACAGCCGCCGGATTCTGTTCGTGAACAGCTGCTCATCGCAGTCCTGTATCAATAGACGATTACCGGAAAACCATAGGAAACCACCTCATAAATCTGTCTCACCGCCTCCAGCGGCGTATTGACGCACCCATGGGAACCGTTGGTCAGATAAATATCTCCGCCGAATGCCGATCTGGTCGTCAGGTCATGCAGTCCGATGGTCAGATCTTCACTGTAAGGAATCCAGTAATTCACATGGGCGGTATAGGACGGTTCACCGGTTGCCGGATCGATCCTTCCTGTCATCGTATAATCGGTGGTCTTTCCTTTTACTTTCCAGACGCTGCCTCGCGGAGTTTCCGTTCCGTTGCTCACGTCTCCGGTCACCACCGGCGTCTCCACCAGCAGTTCTCCATCCACATAGCACCACATGGTCTGCTGATCAATGGAAATCTCCACATAGGAATTTCCGATATCGTTGGTTTCTCTGGATCTTGCGGAATTGGTATACGTTACCTCAAAGGTTCCCTGGGTTCCTGCCGCAATGGCGCTGGACAGGTTCTGCGCCGTGGTCGTCTCATCCATCAGCCATCCGTAGTCACCGCCGGACACCCGGACCGTACCGCCTCCGGATGTACGGAAAGTCCTTGTGGCTCCCTTGGTATTGTATTTCTCGGCAAGAGAGCTGACATATTCCGTGATCTTCGCGGAATCGATGATGTCATTTCCATTTTCATCCTGCGTCACCCATGTCTTCAGAAGCGCCCCATTGACAGTCTCCGTCCTTCCGCTTCCAAAATCCATCGTCAGGTTGGCGGATACCAGCTGATTCAGCTGATTGACTCTGGCATTCAGCGCCTCATCATCCTGATAAACGGACGGCTTCAGATAACATCCGCTGTCCGACAGATTCAGTTCCGTCTGTCCGCAGTCGATCGCTCCTTTTACCGCCTCCAGCAATTTCGCCCGGTCCAGCTGATTTCCTTCGACCTCCGGAACGATGGTATATCCATTCTCCGTATCGCCCACCGCAGCATCCTGGGGCGGCGTATAATTTCCTTCCTGCATACACTGAAGACCGTCGATTGCTGCTTCCAGCGCGGCCTGAAGCTCATGCTCCTTGTCTGTGAACGTTTCCACAATCCACAGCCACGGATCCTGATCTTCCAGAAGCTGATCCACCTCCCTGTCATCCTTAAACGCAAGGCTGATCTGTTCCGCGGAAATACTCTCGGACGTACCGTCCATCCGGATCAGATTCAGAACATAATCTTCCGTCTCCTGCGCCAGCTTTTCCTTTACTTCCTCCGCCGTCAATTCCGTACTGTCGATTCCGTTGATGGTCGTCCCGGAATAAAAGTATCTGCTGAAGTGCAGCGCATTGACAGCATAAGCGGCTATCATCAGGATCAGAAGAACACCTGCAAGGATCAGAAGGATTTTCTTCTTTTTTTTCATTCGTATCTTACCCCTTTTCTTAATTCTTTTCCCCTCAAGATCGCTATGATCAAACTGTAGCCGATTATACCACATCTTTTTGCAGAAAATTTAACAATCCTGCGACAAAAGCATTAAATTTTTAACGTTTTATGTTGCGATAATGCGTCTTTGTAAAGAATCTCCCCGTCGAGAACTGCAAAATACAGCTCCTCCACTTCCCTCATTCGCGCCCTGCCGTTGGTTCCCTCGGTGATCTTTGCCTTCATCTGCTCCACCTGCCCCTTCGGAAGCAGCACCTGCATGGTCACCTTATCCGTATATTCCGTATCCAGAACCGGAATCTTATCCTCCGCCAGCAGATACTGGATCTTGCCGATCCCATTGTAATCCGACTGGATTTCCATCCGGACGCCATATTTCTTATCAATGATCCTGCTGTTCGCCAGCCCCTCCTGAACTGCCTTGGAATAAGCCCGCACCAGTCCTCCGGTTCCCAGCAGCGTTCCGCCGAAATACCTTGTCACGATCACGATCACATTGGTGATCTCTTCTCCCAGCAGCACATCCAACATCGGCCGTCCCGCCGTTCCCGACGGTTCCCCGTCGTCACTGCACCGGACGGTTTCCCGCCGTTCCCCGATCACATAGGCAAAACAGTTATGGGTAGCGTCCCAGTACTTCTTCCTCGCCGCCTCCAGAACCTCCAGCGCTTCCTCCTCCGATTCCACCAGGCGCACCGTAGCAATAAACCGCGATTTCTTCTCCACGATCTCCCCGACGCCTCCCTGATAAACCGTCCGCAACTGTTCCATCATAACAAACTCCATTCCGCCGCCCAATCAGGCAGCCTTAACACTTCCAACAGGCCAGTCTACCCATTCAGGCAGCCTTAACCTATTACCTAGAAATTATATCCCATCCCCCGTTTTCTGACAAGTCCCGTGTTTTCTACCGCCGACACAATACATTTTCCCCGCCAGACAACCACATCTCTTCTACAGCCGTCCCCGGCACAGACACCTCCTCTGTCCTGGGATGTTTTCGTCCGCCTCGCTTCACTCCACAAATTGTGAACTTTTTATTTTTGACTTTTCTTACCCGTTCATATTTGATATAATGCGAATATGGTTATACTTACCATAAAGGTTGTATAAGGAGGAACGATATGAATTTTGGAAAAAAAAGTGTCGCCGACAAGCGTGACAAGCTGACTTCTGCCAATGCCAAAACCGGGCGGTCTGCAGGTGTCTATGCGCTGCGGACCGGCTTTTTTCTTCTGCTTCTTCTGGTGGTGGTGATTGTCAGCCTTGCCGTTGGAATCCTGCGCGGACTGATTGCCAGCGCCCCGGATATTTCAGACGTGAATATCATGCCTCTTGGAAACGCTTCTTTTATCTATGACGCGGACGGCAATGAGCTTCAGAAGCTGACCGGCGCCGGCGGAAACCGTATTTCGATTTCCATCGACGAGATCCCTCTGAACATGCAGCACGCGATCGTAGCGATCGAAGACGAACGTTTCTATGAGCATAACGGAATAGACCCCAGCGGTATCCTGCGGGCTGCTGTCGTAGGTGTTACAAACGGCTTCAACTTCACAGAAGGCGCCAGCACCATCACCCAGCAGCTTCTGAAAAACAATGTTTTCACAGACTGGATGGACGAAAACACGCTGGAACGTTTCCGGCGTAAGTTCCAGGAACAGTATCTGGCGCTCGAGCTGGAAAAATATCTGACGGAGCAGGGCGAAGACACAAAAAGCGTTATTCTTGAAAATTACCTGAATACCATCAATCTCGGAAGCGGCTGCTACGGCGTCCAGACGGCATCCCAGACTTATTTCGGCAAGGATGCCAAGGATCTGAACCTTTCCGAATGCGCGGTGCTCGCCGCGATCCCTCAGGCTCCTACCCGGTATAATCCGCGAACCCATCCGGAAAACAATCAGAAACGCCGGGACCGTGTGCTGAACAACATGCTGGAACAGGGCTATATCACCCAGGCGGAATATGAGGAAGCGCTCAATGACAACGTTTACGAGCGGATCCAGATGCAGAGCCAGTTTGAGGAAGAGGAAACCCCTTATTCCTATTTTAATGACGAAGTTATCTCCCAGGTGATCAACGACCTGATGGTTCAGAAGGGTTATACAGAAGTCCAGGCGCAGAACGCGGTTTACAGCAGCGGTCTGCATATCTACACCACACAGGACTCCTGGATCCAGTCCGTACTGGATGAAGAATTCCAGAATCCCGACAATTACCCACCGGATACCCAGGTGGGACTGGACTGGGCGCTGACCGTCACCCATTCTGATGAAACGGTCCAGAATTACAGCAAGGAAATGATGCAGCTTTTCTTCCGCAATGACGATCCGGAATTTGACCTTCTGTTCGATTCCCAGGAAGAGGCCCAGAGCTATATCGATGCTTATAAAGCCTCCATTCTGGCTGAGGGAGACACGATCACTGCCGAGCGGGCTGATTTTACCATGCAGCCTCAGGCATGCATGACCATCATCGACCAGTCCACCGGTTATGTAAAGGCGCTCGTCGGAGGCCTCGGAGAGAAGACTGCCAGTCTGACCCTGAACCGTGCGACGGACAGTTACCGTCAGCCGGGGTCTTCTTTCAAACCACTTGCCGCTTACGGTCCTGCGCTGGATACCGGCGCGATCACCCTTTCCACGGTGATCGAGGACGAGCCATACACCTATGAGGACGGTACTCCGGTCCGCAACGCAGACGGCAGATACCACGGAAATGTAACCGTACGCGAAGCAATTATACATTCCTACAATATTCCGGCGGTCAAAGTCCTGACGGAAATCACGCCGGAGACAGGATACAATTATCTGACAAAATTCAGATTTTCTCAGCTTCTGCCATCCGAGAGCAGCCATCAGTCCATCGCCCTCGGCGGTCTGACCAACGGTGTCAGCAATCTGGAATTGACCGGCGCCTACGCGGCAATCGCCAACGGAGGAACCTACAACCAGCCGATCCTGTACACCAAAGTGACAGACAGCGACGGCAATGTGATCCTCGACAACACCAACCGCCAGAGTACCCAGGTCTTCCGCGAAAGCACCGCATATCTGCTGACCAGCGCGATGGAAGACGTTGTGGAAAGAGGTACCGGAACCGCCTGCCAGATCGACGGCATGGCTGTCGCCGGAAAAACGGGTACCACCAACGATTACACGAACCTGGTGTTCGCGGGCTTCACCCCTTACTACACTGCCGCTATCTGGACCGGATACGACGTCCAGGCGGAGATCCCGGCAAGCAACCGGAGTTTCCACAGGGAATTGTGGCAGAAGGTAATGGAGCGGATCCACGAAGACCTTCCGGAAAAAGAATTCGAAATGCCTGCGACGGTGAAAGAAGTCAGCATCTGCAGCGAGACAGGACTCCTGGCACGCTCCAGCTGCGATGCAGTTACAGAATACTATGCGGTATCGGATGTTCCGACCAAACGCTGTGCCGGCCACTATGTAGCGCCGCCAGCCCCAACGGCAACTCCGACGCCTTCGGTAACTCCAACACCTTCCGTAACTCCGGCCCCTGGCGAAACCGATCCTTCGGCGTCTGACCAGCCGACGACTCCTGAAGTTACACAGGCACCGGAAGCGACGCAGCCTCCGGCAGCCACTGAAGCGCCAGCGGTCACACAGCCTCCGGCAGCCACCGAAGCGCCGGCAGCGACTGATCAGCCGGTAGCAGCTGAAACGTCGGCGGCTGCTCCGGTTTCCGCCGGCGGAGCCTGATCTTCCCCTGCCGAGCAGATTTGGGATTTGCACCCGCCGGAAACATGTGCCGCGGTAAGCAAAAAAGGCTTGCACGTTCAGATTTTGAAAACCTGAACGTGCAAGCCTCTTTTTCGCTTACCGCTCCATGTTCCGACGACCGCTTATCCCAGCGCCAGTTTTGCAGCTCCATAGATTCCCGCATCATTTCCAAGCTCCGCCAGCACGATCGGCGTTTCCTTACAGGAAATGAACGCATCCCTCCGGTAATATTTCTTCACGCCATCGACCAGAATTTCCCCTGCTTTGGAGACACCTCCGCCGATGACAATAACCTCCGGATCTACCACACACGCAAAGATCGCAAGGGCATTTCCAAGATAAGCAGAAACCTCCTCGACGATCGCTGTCGCCGCCTCGTCTCCTGCTTTCAGCGCATCATAAACAGATTTTGCCGAAATACGCTCCGGATTCAGCATGGTTTTTCCCTGATAGGTCGCAAGATACCGTCTTGCGAGGCGGACAATTCCCGTTGCGGAAGCCATCTGTTCCAGGCAGCCGCGGTTTCCGCAGTTGCAGACAGCAGTTTCCGTCGGATCCACGCAGGCATGTCCGATCTCACCGCCGGCTCCGTGGGCTCCGGCTACGATCTTGCCGTCCACGATAATTCCTCCGCCGACGCCGGTGCCAAGGGTCACCATGATCAGGTTTTTCGTGCCGCGTCCGCCGCCGCCCCACATCTCTCCGAGGGCCGCCGCATTGGCGTCATTCGCAGCCTTTACCGGGATTCCGCCCAGTGCGCCGCCCAGCTCAGCGACAATATCCTTATACCCCCAGTTCAGGTTGACCGCCACCGCAATCTCACCTTTTTCGTTGACCGGTCCGGGAAGATCGATTCCAACACCGGCCACATCTTCCTTTGCGATTCCTTTTTCTTCAATCTTCTTCAGAACCGTCTTGGCCACGTCAGGAAGGATCTGATCCCCGTTATTCTCTGTCCTGGTGGGAATCTCCCACTTTTCCAGCAGCGTTCCGTCCGCCTGAAAAAGTCCGCATTTAATCGTTGTTCCGCCTACATCAATACCAAATACATAGTCCTTCATCGCTCTTATCTGTCTCCTTCTCTTTTTTTGACCAGATTTGCCTGTACACGTTTGTACAGTTCCTGAGCCGCATTATAACCCATCTTTTTCTGTCTGTGGTTAACCGCTGCCGCTTCTACAATGATCGCCAGATTCCGTCCCGGACGGATCGGCAGAGAGTGGCAGACAACCTTGTTGCCAAGGAATTCGATATATTCCTCTTCCAGACCCAGACGGTCATACTCTTTATCTTTGTCCCATTCCTCCAGCTTGATCACCAGATCGATGGACTGTGTATCTTTTACGCTCTCAACACCGTACAGCGATTTTACGTCGATGATTCCGATGCCGCGCAGTTCGATAAAATGCCGGGTAATGTCCGGAGCGGAACCCACCAGCGTCACATCGCTCACACGGCTGATCTCCACCACGTCGTCGCTGACGAGACGATGTCCGCGCTTCAGCAGTTCCAGGGCTGCCTCGCTCTTTCCGATCCCGCTCTCTCCCATGATCAGGACACCTTCGCCGAAAACATCCACCAGCACACCGTGGATGGAAATCATCGGCGCGAGCTTTACGCCCAGCCACCGGATAATCTCCGCCATAAAAGAAGATGTCTGTTTTTCCACGCCGAGGGCCGGCACTTGATATTTTTCGCACAGGCTCAGGATCTCCTGTCCCGGCCGCATGTTGGTTGTAAAAATGACACATGGAATCTTTCTGGACACAAAATCCTCAAACATTTTCACACGCACCTCTTCCTCCAGGTGCTGCAGATAGGAAAATTCCACATAACCGATGATCTGCACCCGCTCATTGGCAAAATGCTCATAATATCCGGTCAGCTGAAGCGCCGGACGATTGATATCCGGGGTGGCGATCTGCACGTCATCCATGTCCACATCCGGTGTCAGATTTTTCAAATTCAGTTCTTCTACCAGAGTTGTTAAACCGATTGTCTTCATACCCTTCTCCTTCCAGGGAAATCCCCGTTTTTTCCGCCGGTTTTCCGCGGTTCTGCATCACACGGCATCCGGCTGTTTTTATCATTTTATCACAGGAAAACCAGTGATTCAATGGTGAAAAAATTCATATACCTGGCGTGCCGCCCGGGCGTTCATCGACGGAATCTTGCTCAGTTCTTCCTCACTGGCATTCCGCACATCCTCCAGGCTCTGGAAATGGCGCATCAGCGCCTTCCTCCTGCTCGGACCGATCCCCGGGATATCGTCCAGGATCGAATGTACCTGCCCCTTGCTTCTCAGCAGCCGGTGATATTCGATGGCAAACCGGTGCGCCTCATCCTGGATCCGCGTGATCAGCTTAAAGCCTTCGCTGTTCCTGTCAATGGGGATTTCCACGTTCTGATAATACAGCCCGCGGGTCCGGTGCTTATCGTCCTTGACCATACCGCAGACCGGAACGGAAAGCCCCAGCCGGTCCAGCACTTCCAGCGCCACATTCACCTGGCCGCGTCCGCCGTCCATCATGATCAGATCCGGCAGCCGTTCAAACCCGCTGTCCTCCTGAATGCCTCTCTGGAACCTTCGCCCAAGGACTTCTTCCATACTTGCGTAATCGTTCGGTCCCTGCACCGACTTGATCCGGAACTTCCGGTAATCCGCACGTTTTGGTCTGCCTTTCTCATAGACCACCATAGAGCCTACCGACTGGAAACCGCTGATATTGGAAATATCGTATGCCTCGATCCGTTCCAGTCCCGGAAGATCCAGCCAGTCGGAAATCTCCTTCATCGCGCCGAGGGTACGGCTTTCCTCCCGTTTGATCCTTTCCCGGTCCTGGTTCAGGACGATCTGGGCATTCCGCTCCGCAAGTTCCACCAGCTTTTCTTTGGAACCTTTTTTCGGAACCCGGATATAAACACGGCCGCCTCGTTTTTTCCCCAGATACTCTTCCATCAGCTCCCGCTCTTCGATCTCCTCAGAGATCATCAGCTCCCTTGGAACAAACGGAGTTCCCGCATAAAACTGCTTGATAAAACTGAGGAGCACCTGAGCGCTGGTATCCTCCTCTCCGATATGGAGATAATAATGCTCTCTTCCGATGAGTTTTCCCGAACGGATAAAGAAAATCTGCGCCACCGCATCCTTCTGATCCATCGCCAGGGCGATCACATCCTTGTCCTCACTGTCACTGTTGGTGATCTTCTGGCGCTCGCCGATCCTGCGGATGTTGTCGATCATATCCCGGTATTCCTTGGCTTTCTCAAAATTCATCGCCTCGGATTCCTGCATCATTTTTTCGTGCAGGTCCTTGATGATATCCTTGAAATTTCCGTTGAGAAAATCCAGCGCCTGCCGGATCTGTGCCTGATATTCTTCTTTCGTCACATATCCCTGACAGGGCGCCTTGCACTGATGGATATGGTAATACAGGCAAGGGCGGTCTTTTCCCTGATCCCGCGGCAGTTTTTTGCTGCACACTCTTATCTGATAAAGTTTACGGATCAGTTCCACCGTCTCCTTGACCGCAAGTCCGCTGGTGTACGGTCCGAAATATTTCGCCTTGTCCTTTTTCATCGTCCGCGCGATCAGGATGCGTGGATAATCTTCCTGAACGGTCACCTTGATAAACGGATAGGATTTGTCATCCATCAGCATCGTATTGTATTTCGGCCGGTGTTCTTTGATCAGATTACATTCCAGCACCAGCGCTTCCAGCTCGGAGTCTGTGACAATGTATTCAAAGTGATCGATCAGTGAGATCATCTGCTCGATCTTCGGTCCCCGGCGCTTTGCCCTGCTCTCCTGAAAATACTGACGGACACGGTTTTTCAGGGAAACTGCCTTTCCCACGTAAATGATCGTATCGTCCGCGTCGTGCATCAGATATACGCCAGGTTTGGCAGGGAGTTTTTTCAGTTCTTCTTCGATATCAAATGCCATGGTTATCTCCTTTCCGAATGTCTGCGACTATTCTAACATCGAATTCCCGGGATTGCAAGACACCCAAAAAAACAGGATTCACCGCTCCACAGCAGCAAATCCTGTTTTTTTCTATTTCTTTTTCTTTCTCAGTTCTCACACATATTCGATCTCATCGTTCACCGGCAGCTGCAGCTCCCTGCTTTCCGCCTGTGCCTGATGGAAAATCTCCATAAATTCCTTACCGGTGATGGTCTCTTTCTCGATCAGGTGAGCGGCGATCTTGTCCATCGTATCACGGTTCGCGGCAAGCATCCGTTTCGCGGTCTCATATGCATCTTTCAGCACCCGCATCACCTCGTGGTCGATCTCTGTGGCGGTAGCGTCGCCGCAGTTCAGAACCACACGGCCGTCCAGATACTGGTTCTCCTGCGATGCCAGTCCCATCAGTCCGAACTTCTCGGACATACCGTACTGGGTGATCATCGCCCGGACGATCTTTGTGGCTTTCTCGATATCATTGGAAGCGCCGGTGGTCACATTGCCGAAGACGATTTCCTCTGCGGCACGTCCGCCCAGACATTCCACAATCATCGCATCCAGCTCACTCTTGGTGTTCAGATATTTTTCCTCTTCCGGTACCTGCATCACGTATCCCAGCGCACCCATGGTTCTGGGAACGATGGTGATCTTCTGCACCGGTTCCGAATCCTTCTGCAGGGCGCTGATCAGCGCGTGACCCACCTCATGGTAGGAAACAATCCTGCGCTCTTCCTGGCTGAGGATACGGTCCTTTTTCTCTTTTCCCACAAGAACCACTTCCACAGCTTCCAGAAGATCCTTCTGGGAAACGGCTTTTCTTCCGTTTTTGACGGCCAGGATCGCCGCCTCATTGATCATATTTGCAAGATCGGAACCTACCGCACCGGACGTAGCCAGGGCGATCGCTTCCAGATCCACACTTTCGTCCAGAAGAACGTTTTTGGCATGAACCTTCAGAATCTCAACACGCCCTTTCAGATCCGGACGTTCCACGATGATCCGCCGGTCGAAACGTCCCGGACGCAGCAGCGCCGGATCCAGAACCTCCGGACGATTGGTGGCTGCCAGGATCAGAAGACCTTTGGATGTATCAAAACCATCCATCTCGGCAAGAAGCTGATTCAGCGTCTGCTCACGCTCATCGTTTCCTCCGTAATGAGAATCACGGGTTTTGCCGATGGCGTCGATCTCATCGATAAAGATGATACACGGCGCATTCTTCTTGGCTTCCTCAAACAGATCGCGGACACGGGACGCACCCACGCCGACGAACATCTCAACAAACTCAGAACCGGACAGCGAGAAGAACGGCACATGCGCCTCTCCTGCCACCGCTTTCGCAAGCAATGTTTTACCGGTACCAGGAGGGCCGACCAGCAGTGCTCCTTTCGGCAGCTTGGCTCCGATCTGGGTATATTTTCCAGGATTGTGCAGGAAATCAACCACTTCCTGGAGAGACTCTTTCGCCTCATCCTGTCCTGCCACATCCTTGAACAGAACGCCGGTTTCTTTCTGAACATAGGTTTTTGCCTTGCTCTTTCCTACGCCGCCCATCATGCCGCCGCCTTTGTTCATGCTGCGCATCAGCCATACCATTCCGCCGACCAGCAGCACGATGGGAAGCACCAGAGATACCAGTGAATAAACAAGTGTCGAAGTCGTATCCGGCGGCTCCTTGCTGTATTTAATATCATGTGCATCCAACAGTTCTTTCAGAGATTCCTCGTCTCCCACCAGAACCGTCTGGTATTCGATCACCTGAATGCCTTCCCTTTCTGACTTTGGCGTAATAGTCAGGATATTAGACTGCAGAACTACCTCTTCTACCTGATCCTCGTCTACCATTTCCAGAAAATCGCTGTAACCAATCTCTCTTGTGGAACTGTTGCCCAGAACGTTATTCATCAGCCCCAGGAACATCAGACCTACCAGTACGCATACAAGAATCATGAGCAGCGTCTGCTTGTTTCCCGACCCGCCTCCATTTCCAGGATTTTGAGGATCCTGGTTCTGATTGCTTGGCTTGTTATCCATTTCTTTCCTCCTTTATGTTATGCTGAAATCGGAACGGCTGTTTCCAGCCGGAATTTGCCCTGATTATTACATTATAATGGATTCATTTTCAATACGCAAGCAACACTTTATGAAATTACTGTGAAGCGATGGGGAACCGTTCATGGGCGGATGCACACGGGCACTATAAGGAGTTTCTTCCGTCCGCAGCCGTTCCACAATGGTATGTTTCGCTGCTGCCCGTCCTGTCAGGACAGGAATCCCTGCGCCCAGGGTGTATAGCAGGCCTTCCCACACCAGCATAGCGCGCAGCTGCTTTCCGGTCATGCCGATCGACTGGAGGACGGCTGGTTCCCGACGCCGGGCGATAATTCCTGTGAGTACGGCCTTGAAGAAGTTCCGTATCCCAACCAGCCAAGCACCAAACCAATGGGGATACCGGCGGCACTCATTGCCAAAGCCTGCAGGCGGATGATACGCCGAAGCTGTCTCGGTGTGGTGCCAATGGTTTTCAGCAAGCCATAGAACCGGATGTCTCCCGCCACGGAAATCTGAAATACGTTATAGATGATCAGATATCCGGTAAAGATGATGAGCAGCAGTATGGCGGCGATGGCAGCGACACTTGTGGGATCTACCGTGTCAGACAGCCGGGCTCCCGTATAACCCCAATTGATACCGGTGTCGATATAGTTTTCCCCTTGCGTCTCACTCTGGTAACCGTGGTTGGCCAAAATTTGGTTCAAATCCTGCTCAATATGGCGGGATCCGCTTTTCAGCATCACATCCAGATTCCAGGTTCCGGTCATACCATCGTCGGAGGCATTTGGGTTTACTCCGGTTTCTGACAAAATCTCATTGGCTCTGCTCTCCGGAATCCGAACGTGATTTGCCACAATGGCACTGTCATACTCCCACCAGCCGCAAAGTGTGAATGTCTGGGTGGTGGGATGTCCGTCTACATCAAAGGTGATGGTAAACTCCGCCCCGATCTCCGGCTCAATTCCCAGAAGGGAGAGCACATGGGTATCCGTGGCGGCCTCGTCTGTGCCCTCTTTGGGTAAACGGCCCTCCACCGGATCGCAACACATCCAGTGGGCCTGATTGACATCAGAATACCCGACCTCCACATGGGACTTGTTGAAAGGCGCGTCCGCAGGTATATCGATGAAACGCCGCAGACCCCAGGCTTCGATCAGCGGATCGTCTTTCAAATCCTCGAATTGCTGCTCCGTCATATATTTGAAGCCACCATGAGAAAACCCTCCGACCTGGCGGAAGTTGGACTGCTGGAACCCTTCGTTGATAGACAACGCGATCGTAAACAGACTGGTGAATAACACCGCCGTCAGGGCAATCGCCATCACGGCGATCAGATTTCGGGTACGGCTTGCCTTTAAACTTTTCCATGCCAAATGTCGGATACATTTGCTGTTTTTGACGTTCATAGCTCCTACCTCCTTACTGCGTCAGGTAGTGTCAAAACTACCTTATTTTTTAATATAAAAGTTACGTTTTACCTTGATTTTTCGGAGGTTTGCAAACAAAAAGAGCATTGACCTCCCTTTTCGTGTATAATGTCATCGACCAAAACAACACCTACGAAAGGAGCCAATGCTCATGGACATTATACTTTATCTTCTCACCATCATTCAATACCTTTATCAAATGAATACCAGAAGTACAAGATTGATGAACTTCCTTTGATCACCGATTTCCGTCAGGACTGGACTTATAAGCAACTCATCCCTTACTTTGAGAAACGTTACGGTAAGAAGATCCACCCCATCAGGCGGCAGACCGAATGTGACATCCCGGAAGACTGTTCCTGTCCCCGCTGTCAGGCTCCTAAAGCATATCTTTATAAAAACAACGGTTCCAAAGGACAGCTCTCCTGCAAAGTCTGTGACGCTAAGTTCTCCCGGCAGGATAACCGCTTCTCTTCCATGAAACTGCGCTGCCCTCAATGCGGGAATACTCTGGTTCCCAAAAAGAACCGGAAATCTTTTGTCCTGCATAAATGTGTGAACCCCAAATGTCCTTACTATCTCCACAATCTTAAAAAAGTGGATCAGGAACATCTCAATGAAGCTTACGGAAAGAATAAATACAAACTCCATTACCTCTACCGTGAATTCACTGTAGATTTTTTCCGCATGGATTTAAACTCCCTTCCGAAAAACGCCTCTTCCCTGAGGTTCAGCCGTCATAACGCTCATGTCATGGGACTCTGTCTGACTCTTCATGTCAACCTTGGTCTCTCCCTGCGCAAGACTTCCCAGGCTCTTAAAGACCTTTACAACATCCGGATCTCCCACCAGCAGGTCGCCAACTATGCCAGAACTGCCGCCCTCGTCATCAAGCCTTTATCAGATACCGGAAAACTTCCGCTTTATCGCCGATGGCTATAGCGCTTATCCTCTTGCAGCCCAACAGTTTTTTCACCAATTCGGTGAGAAGTTCCGCTTTGATATCACCCAGGCCATCAGACTTACAAACGAGGACGAAGTCTCCAAAAAGTTTCGCCCTTTCAAACAGATGGTCGAGCGGCTCAACCGTACGTTTAAAGTCTCTTATCGCGTAACCTGCGGCTATGACAACTATGAGGGTGCTAACTACAATGTTTCACTCTGGGTTGCCTATTACAACTTTCTCAGACCCCATCAGCATAACAACCATCGTGTTCTCAATAAAGCAGAGCATCTGGAAAATGCCGACAACATGCCGGACAAGTGGCAGCTATTTATTTTCCTTGGCAACAGACAATCCTGCAGATGCAGAAGTCTCAAGGAGAAGAAGTCTGTTCCTAAATTCAGAGCCGGAGATAACAGCCCAGCCATCCCGGAGGGATTTACCCTTGATGGCACACAAAAACAATACTACAATGCTGTGACCCAGACGAAGAAACCAGCCTGTTCCTGAGTTCTTCGCCGTCGATAAGGTGTTCAGAGCATTGCTTTTGTGTGCTGTCAAGGGTGGCGTAAGCTGCCATCAAACAACATATCTGCAATTTTCAAGGTTTAATCTGAGCCTATTTCTTAGGCTTTATTTTTTCATAACTCATTTGACACTACCCTTTATTAAAAGCCATTTTTCTTTCCTCCGATCTGAATTTTTTAAGAAAATCAGACCAAAGGCGGCGGTGCTCTTATCCTGTGGGCTCTGAAAAAGCACACGAAAAAACAGCCTTCGGGCGTAAAGCCGGTAAAGCTGCTCTTAACTCAACAGCGCAATATAATACACCAGAAATTATATAGTGTAATACACTGTATTCCATGGAGGTGATTACACAAGATGGAATATACAAAAGAAGACGTGGGTATGTTTCTGCGGCAAGGCCGCACAGAACTTGAGCTTACGCAAGAGAACGTTGCCGAAGCTATGGACTGTAATGCCACATACTATGGCAATCTAGAACGCGGCGTCCATTATCCAAGCCTTGGGCTGTTCCTCCGAATGGTCTCTTATCTTCACTTATCTGTGGATAAATTTGAGGAAAATAAAGAAGCCGTCCGGGCGGATACTTATCAACAGCTTCTCCGGATCTTAAACGATTGCACAGAATCGGAACTGCAGATTCTACTTGAGAATACAGAAACTCTGATCCGGCACCGGACAGATTCCCTGGAAGACTAAGTATAACGAATATTTCTTGAGTTTTGCTTGAGATTTTTACTGAATCACATTTTCCAGAGTTAATATCAGAAAAGACAGGCAGATTTACACCCAGTAGTGTTCCTCTGCCTGTTAGTCTGGCTTATGATATTTGTTCAGTCTTCTATCCTCTGTTCAAAGGAAAAGATCAGTTCGACTCTTCCTGGATATTTTCTAATCTGTTGCAAATGTGTCTGCTAAGCTTCTGACCAGAAGGCGCTCCCGAAGGTCATCGGCATCTGCGAACGCTTTTCCTTTCACATCCTCATGCTTTATCCTGATAACCTTCTTTTCTTTTCCTGTAATATGGAAATAGTTCTCACTGAAGATCACATCAGCATCACGTACCGCAAGTTCCACAAACGCGGCAAAGCAGTCCGTTTCAAGAGTTACCGTGTAATCCGCCCCCTGTCTGTCAGCTTCGGTGCGGAAGACAGGCGACGGAAGGCGAAGATATTTATATGGGAGCAGCGTCTCTGCCGACCTTCTTACTGTTCCATCCTCATATGTTACTACTCCCTCAATAAATAATTCTTCATCAGGATCTTCACCCTGCATACTGTTCTGTTTCAGATCCTGATACTGGGGACAGTGGTCAAGGTTCAGTTCAGCTCCGCAGACAGAGGTAAAGGCCTCTGCACTTCCGGATGTGCTAATCTCATCTAAAACAGAAAAATCCATCTTCTTCAGTGTTATCCGCATCTGAAAATCCTGCTTTTGTGCGGTCTCATTCTCTGCCCAGAGCCGGATCCTTCTGCCATCTGCTTCAAGGCTTGCCGCCCTGCGCGCATAAAATTCTTTCGCCATATAATGGAGCGCTTTCCATCTGCCAAAATAATCGATGCTCGACCAGGACGGCGCCGGCCAGTTATCGTTTACCTGCCAGTAAAGTGCGCCCATACAGCGTCCCCGGTTTCTTCTCCAGTGCTCTACGCCGTACCGTACTGCCATGCCCTGCAGGATCTGGCTAATATAAACTGTCTGCTCCAGTGTGGAGGGGCAGCGGAAATTTTCTGAGAGGTAGTACAGCATTTTCCCATTTGCACTGTCGTTCTTCTGGTGGCTCTCCATCACCCTTGAGAATATATTGCGGTCCGCTTTCTCTGTAAAACTTTCAATCGTTTTCATGCACGGGAACGATTCGAAACCAAATTCTGAACAGAAACGGAAATAATGATTTCCAAAGTCCGTAAACGGAAACAGACCATGCCAGACTGACCAGTAATGAGTATCTCCGTTATTTTCATTGTCCGGATCATCAAAACACCCTCCTGAGGACGGAGAGGACGGCCAGTAAAATATATCCGGCGCGATTTTCCTTACTGTTCGGGGCAGGATTTCTTCAAAGAGGCGGATATAGTCCGCCCGGAGATACACGGATTCCTTCTGAAAATCCGTCCAGTGATGCCATGCGGTCTCGATCTCATTGTTGCCGCATATGATTCCCAGGCAGGCGTGATGTCTGAGGCGTTTCAGATTGTCCTTTACCTCTTCACGACAGTTCTCCGCAAAATGGTCTGTCACTTCATAAACGTTGCAAGCAAACATCAGATCCTGCCATACGATCAGTCCGTACCGGTCACAGAGATCATAGAACTGATCTGACGGATAATATCCCCCGCCCCACACTCTGACACAGTTATAGTTCGCCCTGACCATGGAGCGCACAAGATACTCCTGACGTTCCTCTGTGATCCTTGTATAGAGGCAGTCCTCCGGGATGTAATTGGCTCCCATGGTAAATATCTTCACGCCATTAATCATAAGCGCAAATTCCCGCCCCCACTCATCTGCATCTCTGCTGACCGTGAGTGTGCGAAGTCCGATGGTCTTCTCCGCCCAATCTGTCATCCTGCCCCCTTCGTCATAACAGTATATCTCCACCCGGTATAACGGCTGATCACCGTATCCGATGGGCCACCAGAGTTTCGGTTCTGGAACCGTCAGTTTGGCTTTCGCTGTCTTATTATCCTGTTCCATTTCTTCTGTGATAAGCTTTCTTCCTTCCTCGTCAAAAAGCTTTACCGTCATACCGGTCCGGTCTGCTTCTGAGAGAGCAGCCTGCACTTCAATCCTTACACTGCCGTCCGCATCGTGGTGCTGGCGGATCCTGACGTCTTCTATCCGTGCGCCGCTCCATGCCTCCAGATAAATATTCCGGAAGATGCCCGCATCGATAAGCTGCGGACCCCAGTCCCAACCGAACATGGAATGGGATTTTCTCAGAACCTGGTTCCCCTTCACGCAACCGCTCGGCACATACTGCGTTTCCCGGTGTTCACTGTACTGATATTCTTCTATATATTTAAGAGGTGAACGGAAAATAATGCGTACTGTGTTCCGCCCCGCACGCAGTCTGCCGGAAAGAGGGATCCGCCACAGGCGGTGCATGTTATCTGTCTGTGCAAGATATTCTCCGTTTATGTAAATTTCCGTAAGTGTATCAAGCCCCTCGCAGACCAGCTCAGTATGCTCTTCTTCCAGAACGCTGTCTGACACTTCAAACTCGCGGCAGAATTCGTAATCATCCCGAAACAGCTCCCTTGTCACGTATTCATTTCTGCGGTAAAAAGGATCTTCGATAGCTTCGTGGTCCAGAAGAACAGACAGTACAGTTCCCGGCACTTTTGCATCGAACTCCATGCCGCCCGCACACTGTCGCATCTTCCATACACCGTTTAATGATATTTTTGTAATGCTCATAGTTATGTCTCTCTTTCTGAATATTTTATTTTGCAAGCCAGGTATCTAAAAATGCAGAAGTAAAAATTGCTGGTGAATTCCAGTAGATGGTTATCTCGTTGAGCGAATAGCATTCCCAGATATCCAGATAGCATTTCATGCAAGCAAAAAAGCAGTCCCCAGTATCATTGCCCGGTTCAAAACCGTCATATTGCTTCCCCACTCATATTCCCGTTCCTCCAAAGCCACGCCGTACCTGCTCTTCCTGCCCAGAGCGACAATCCGGTCAGCCTCACTCGTAAATGCAGCGCGGTATTTTTCTGAGAGTTCTGTCTTCTTACTGGCATCTTTTTCTCCATCCGCACCGGTGTGGCACAAGCTTTCCTCCAGTAGGCACCATCCTGCAAAGCCGGATACATTGCCCCATCCCATGGATACCATGTCTGTTCCTTCACGTTCCATCTCTGCGTAGATTCTCTCTGCCTCTTCCAGATATGTATCATCTTTCACAGCACAGTATATTTCTGCCGCCGCCCACAGTCTCTCATCGCGATCGTCCGTATCCGCATAATCACCGGTATTACATTCTTCTGGATTTACAAAGCCTGTAAACTCCGGATGGCTTTCCAACCAGCTCCACGCACGCTTAGCTGCGCTGAGCGTGTCTCTGGCAGGCATGACAAAATTAGCATGACGCATGGATGTCAGTTTATGACAGACGCTTCCGTCCTGAAGCTGTATTTTAAGCAGCCACTTCAGCTCATAGAGGCACTCGTTCAGGATATCCGGAATCCCGTTCCCGCTCTCCGGTATATTCAGGCTCACTGAAAACGTCTCTGGGAAAAACCGGTAAGCGTACAGGTTATGAGCCAACGCGGCTGCAGCCGCCGTGGGATATCTCCCATAATCCCCTGCGTCATGCCATCCTCCTCTCACATCATAAAACCGAATATCCCCTGTTCCTGCACCGTCTGTTATTTTTTTATAATCTTCCAATCTGACTGCTTTTCCCGTATGGCAGCACTCCCGCTTAAACTTGCCTGCATACTGTGCTTCCAACTCTATTCCGCATCTTTGAAAATAATATGCTTTACTCAAAACCTTACATACCCCGGCATATGTCTGCCCGGATATTTTAATTGTACAGGATATATGCTCTCTCTCTTTTTCAAGTCTGTCGCGCCTGTATACGATCCTTCTCGGCTCCGGTCCGTAGGGATACGCCATACATAGCCGAACCTCCATACCACTCATACGGCATATCACCCTCGTTTTTCCCGTCCAGGACTTCCTTCACTGCTCTTCTCTGCGCTTCACAGAGCGATGCATCCTCCGGATACCTCCTTGTATGGCCTGTCAGAATATGGTCTTTGATCTTCTCTGTCTTTATTCTGTTAAGCATCTTTCACACCGCCGTTTCTTCTTAATATGATCAATTATACTTTCGGGAGAGATATCTTGCCCACGCAGCAAGTCCGGCGCCGTGCATAAACTCTCCTTCAGCCACAAGTTTCCCGAATTCCTCCTCTGTCACTTCCTTCGTTTGTATGATCTCTCCCGGTTCTCTGTCAGAATCCCCCTCTTCACCGCACTCCGCCGCAAAAAGCCAGATCTTCTCATTCGTCGATCCAAACGACGGGTAAAACGTCCCGAGAGAATGGAGTTTCTTAACGCTGTATCCTGTCTCTTCCTTAAGCTCTCTCCCGGCCGCCTCATCCGGGGTCTCTCCCGGATCAACGAAGCCGCCCGGGAGCTCCCACTGCCACGAGCGCACAGGATAGCGGTACTGCCTCTGCAAAAGTATATTTCCATTCCGGATCGTAAGGATGCTCACGCCCTCCCTGATCTCCAGATAATCATACGGCTGTTCATGGCCGTTCACGCGCACACGGTCCTGAACGATCGTGAAACGGCCTGCTTTTATCTTCTTTGACTCCAGTGTCTCAAACGGTATTTTTTTCTCCATTCCAAACCCTCCAGAAATACAGCAAGGGGGCAGTTCCCTCTAAGCAAAGGGGCTGCCCCCGATTTCAGACGTTATCAGTATCTTTTACAAAAGTCCTGCCGCGCCGATCATTCCGGCGTCATTGCCGAGCACAGCCTCCTCGATCTCCGGCACATCACTCTTCTCTCCGCCAAAGCACTCTTTTTTCACGATCTCGCGGAGCGGGGCTAAAAGCGTCTCTCCCTGTCTGGAGATGCCGCCTCCAAGCAGCACAAGCTGCGGGCGGAAAATATTCACGATATTTACGATACCCAGCCCCAGTCTGCGGATATAGGCATCCACGACCGCCTGCATCACAGCATCTCCCTGCTCTGCAATCGCAAAAATCTCTTCCGGGTCCAGATCCTTTCCTGAAGCACGGCGTGCATCTCTCTTTAAGGCAGTCGCGGAAGCATATGCCTCCAGACACCCCCGCCTTCCGCAGGTGCAGGGTTCCCCGTTCTCCACAATAACCATATGTCCCAGCTCGCTTCCGCCGATTCCTCTTCCCTCATAGATTTCGCCGTCCAGAATAATCCCTCCGCCGACGCCGGTTCCGAGAGTCAGCATAACCACATCGCTGCATTCCTTTCCCGCTCCCGCTACTGCTTCGCCCAGCGCTGCACAGTCCGCGTCATTTGCGATCTCCACCGGGATTGGAAGATAAGCCCCCATCTCTTCTGCCAGAGGCACTTCTTCCCACCGGATGTTGTTGGAATAACGGACAACTCCATTCTTACAGTCCACGGTACCCGGAACGCCGATCCCCGCTCCCACGCACTGGTCCATGGCGATTCCATTCTTCTCCAACAGTGACAGCGCGGTTTCTCCGACCGTGCGGATCACTTCCTCTGCCGGACGCTCCGCCTCTGTCGGGATGCACACGGAATCGATCAGCTTCTGGTGCACGTCTACAAGCCCGATCTTCGTGTCCGTTCCTCCGATGTCGATGCCGATGCGCACCGGCGCCGCTTTCTCGCGGATCGTGGTGATCAGCGCGTCGCAGCTTCCTTCGATCACATAGGCGCCGCTCCCCGCCGGAAGGAACAGGCTGTCGCCTTTCTTATATGAGACTTTCATATCTCCTGCGGCATCTTTGTCCTGATCAGTCTCCGCTTTCTGCCCGCCGCAGGAGACAGTTCCCTCACCGTCAAGGATCAAAATACTGACAAATGACTCTTCCGATACACAGCCTTCCATCCTGCGCATCATCCGTCCGTCCAGATTCAGTTTATCTACAGTGAAATAATCACAGTCCGCAACATGGGGATAGCTGCTCTTGCTCTTGATCAGCGGAACCCGGTTCGTGACAGCAAGCGCTTTCTCGATATGGAGGTCGCGTTTTTTTCCGTCCTTTCCGACTCTTCCGTAATCATAGACCCGGTAAGTCACATTGGAATTCTGCTGGATCTCTGCAATCAGGATACCTTCCCCGATGGCATGGATCGTGCCGGACTCAATGAAGAGGACGTCTCCCTTCTGCACCGGCACCGCATTAAGCACCTCCAGGAGTGTATCCTCCTGAATTCTTCTTGCAAATTCTTCCCTGCTGATCTCTGTCTTAAAACCATAGTAGAGAAACGCGTCTTTCTCGGCGTCCATCACATACCACATTTCAGTCTTTCCGTACTGGCCTTCATTTTTAAGGGCATACCGGTTATCCGGATGGACCTGGATCGACAGATTCTGCTTTGCATCGATAAATTTGATCAGGATCGGGAAATCACGGAACCTTCTGCAGTTGGTTCCAAGGACTTCTTTTCCCGCCTCTTCTATGTACTGTTCCAACGTCTTTCCGGCATACGGACCGTTTACGATCGTGGACGGCCCATCCGGATGGCAGGACAGTTCCCATGTCTCGGCAAGCACGTCGCCGTCATATTCTTTCCCGTATTCATCCGCCAACCGGTGACCTCCCCAGAGATAGTCCTTGCAGCTTGGCTTCAATTTATAAACACTCATAATCTCCCTCCTCTTTCAAAAAACCGCTTTACAACCGCTTCCGCAGGTTTTCCGTATATCTCATAATATCTGTGCCGCTTTGCCTCCTCTTCCGAGCCAAGCCTGGGATTCCATGACCAGAGAACCGTCCCCCTTATCCACGGGCGTTTTTCCATCGCATAGAATGCTTTTTTATACCATTCTTCCTGTTCAGAAAGACTGGTTTCCCCTTCAACTTCCCAATCATTCGGACGCAGCGATGAACCGACTGTGGACATGCATCCTGTCTCTGCAAAGAAGAACGGCTTGCGGTATTTCTCAACAACTTTCTCAATCCGGTCAAGCTGCGCCTCCCAGTCATCCGCCGGATAATAACCGCTGGATGAAATTACGTCCACACAGTCCCACCATTTCACATTGTGTTCCTGATACTTATCAGTATTGTAGCTGACCGGACCGTGATAGACTTTCCTGATGTCTGCGATCAGTTTTCTCCATTCCTGCTCCCTGCGTTCCGCCATCACCATCTCACATCCCGCGATGAACATCTCACAGTGCATTCTTTCCGCGATTTGTGCATAATGGAGCTGGAACTGCGCATAGGACGCAAACCACTCTGACCATTTTGGTTCGCACGGCACATCTTCATCGAAGAAATTGATATGCGCCCGCCACGTTCCGCTCAGGCAGTTCACAGTGGGTTTTATAAAAACTTTAAGTCCCAGACTTTTCGCATAACGGATGAATTCCGTCAGTTCCCGGTCAGACATCGTACGTTCCGTATCATAACGGATTTCCACCGACTGGGCGGTTTTCTGCACTCCTCCCGGAGCCAGAAGCACCGTATCCGCACCGGTTCGTTCCTTCATGGCACGCAGGCTTTCTTTTGCTGTCTCCCGGGAGAGCGCCCCGCGTTCTGCAAACGGGGCAAATGTAATTCCTTTGATGTACTCAAAATCCATATGCCTGTACTCTCCTGTTCTCCATGATTATACTGTTCTTTTATAACTAAATCCCTGAACCGTTCGACCGGATCACATCTCTGTACCAGTATGCTGAATCTTTCAGGATACGCTCCTGGTTCTCAAAATCTACATAGACAATGCCAAACCGCTCTGCATATCCTTTCTCCCATTCAAAGTTATCCATAAGTGACCACTGGAAGTAACCCTGCAGGTCAATCTCATCTGCCGCCCGCTTCAGTTCATGCAGGTATCTCGCCAGGAAATCAATCCGGTTCGGATCATGGACCCTGCCGTCCAGTGAGACAGTATCATGACACGCCATACCGTTCTCCGTAATATAGATCGGCTTGTGATATCGCTCGTAAAGGAACTTCGGCCCCCAGTACAGGCACTCCGGCGTCACCGGCCAGTTCACTGCAGTTTTTGCATAGCCCGGCGCACGGTCCGTTTCCTCCGGTCTTCCGTCCGCTCCCATGCGGAATGCCCTTCCATTGTAGATATTCTGTCCATATACATCGATGGGCTCGGAGATAAGTCTCATGTCCCCCTCCGTGATTCTTGGCAAATATTTCTCATATCGCTCAAGCCCTTCTTCCGGGTAGTGTCCTAACAGAACCGGATCCGACCACCATGCCACGTTCCATGTCCAGTTTGAATCATCATCATGCATGGAGAAATATTTCTGACGCGCCGCCTCTACATCCTCCGGCCGTTCGGACGCCGGATAGATGATGCCGCTTGTAGGCGCATAACCGATGGTCAGCGGCCGCCTTGCGTACTGCCTTAACATCTGTACTGCCCTGCCGTGGGCGCGAAGAGCATTATGGGCCATTTCAAAAGTATCCCTCAAGGGGCATTTAAGCCCCGGTGCATGAACTCCTGTCAGAAATCCAAGTCCTACAAAACACTGAGGTTCATTCAGCGTAAAGAAATGCGTTACCCTGTCGCTGAACCGCTCCGCAATAAGACGGGCATATTCCCCGAACCACTCAGCGATATCCCGGTTCATCCAGCCACCTTTCTTATACAGCTCGTAAGGCAGTTCCCAGTGGAACAATGTAATATACGGCTCGATCCCGTTCTTCAGAAGCTCATCGATCAGATCACTGTAAAACCGGATGCCTTCCTCATTCACCCGTCCGGTACCCTCGGGTATGACACGGGACCAGTCAATAGAAAAACGGTATGCATGCAGTCCGATCATTTTCATGATCTTCACGTCTTCGCGGAAACGGTGATAGTGATCGCAGGCTGTATCTCCCATGTGTCCTCCGTACACTCTTCCCGGCTCTTTCGTGTACACATCCCAGATGTGCATCCCCTTTCCGGTTCCATGGACACCACCTTCGATCTGGTAGGCGCTAGTAGCTGCACCCCAGACAAAATCCTTAGAAAATCCCATTCCCCAATCCTCCTGTATGCCATAAATATCCTGATTTTTCGAAGAATTACTCTGCTAGCGCTTCTACAGCTTTGGTCAGCGTATCCAGTTTCTCCTGCGCATCCGCATCATCTGAGCCCTTTACACCGATGTAAAACTTGATCTTGGGCTCTGTCCCTGACGGGCGGATACAGCACCACGCGTCGGTCTCCAGCTCAAAGTAGAGCACGTTTGACTTCGGAAGTCCAGTAGCAGTCTCTTCACCTGTCGCGCAGTCTCTTATAATATTTTCTCTGTAGTCCCGGAAACGCAGTACCTTCAGCCCGCCGACTGCATCCGGTACGTTTGTGCGAATCTGCTCCATCATGGACTGGATCTTCTTTGCGCCTTCCTGTCCTTTCAACGTCACAGTACAGAGTCCTTCCTTGTAATATCCGTATGTCTTAAAGAGCGTTTCCATCTGGTCACACAGAGTGATGCCCTGATGTCTGCAGTATGCCGCCACTTCGCAGAGTGCCATCACGGCGACGACCGCGTCCTTGTCTCTTGCATGGGTTCCCACGAGGCAGCCGTAGCTTTCTTCATAGCCAAACACGTACTCATGGCTGCCAGACTGCTCAAAGAACTTGATCTGCTCCCCAATGTATTTGAATCCGGTAAGAGTCTCGATAAGCGTCATGCCGTACTCTTTTGTAATCTCTTTTGACATCTTTCCGGATACGATGGTGGTGACCACTGCTCCGTTTTCCGGAAGTGTTCCGAGCGCTTTCCTCTGGGAGAGAATGTATTCCAGAATGAGCATACCGGACATATTCCCGGTGAAACTCATATACTCTCCCGTTTTCGTATCTTTGGCATACACACCGAGACGGTCTGCATCCGGGTCTGTTGCCAACACGATATCTGCATCTACCTCTTTTGCAAGCTCCAATGCCAACTTAAATGCATTCTTATCCTCCGGGTTCGGATAGGACACAGTAGGGAAGTTTCCGTCCGGAAGTTCCTGCTCTTTTACCACATATACCTTTTCAAATCCCAGTTCATTCAGGATCCTTCTCACCGGTATGTTGCCTGTCCCGTGAAGCGGAGTATAGACGATCTTCAGATTCTGCGCTTCCTCTCGGATGATCTCCGGATGAATAGCAAGGGATTTCAATTCTTCGATATATTTATCATCGATCTCAGAACCAATCACCTGATACAGCCCCGCCTTCTCTGCTTCTTCCCGGCTCATTGTCTTTACAGAAGCATAGTCTGTCACTGCGTTCACTTCCCTGATGATCTGCTCATCCTTCGGGTATGTAATCTGTGCTCCGTCTTCCCAGTATACTTTGTAGCCGTTATACTCCGGCGGATTGTGGCTTGCAGTTACAACGATGCCAGCCGTGCATCCCAACTCTCTGAGTGCAAAAGACAGCATAGGCGTAGGGCGCAGTGACGGGAAGATATAAGTTTTAATCCCGTTTGCAGCCAGGCAGAGCGCCGCCTCTTCCGCGAACTCCAGAGACATATTTCTTGAATCAAATGCGATCGCCACTCCTTTTTTCTCTGCCTTTTCTTTTATAAGAAAGTTTGCAAGACCCTGTGTCGCCTTTCTCACCGTATAAATGTTCATCCGGTTCGTACCGGCGCCGATGATCCCGCGCAGACCGCCTGTCCCGAATTCAAGGTCGCGATAAAACCTTTCCTCTATCTCTTTTTCATCGTCTGTTATGCTTTTTAATTCTTCTTTTGTATCCTCGTCAAAATACGGGTTTTCAAGCCACTCTTCATATCTTTTCTTTGCATCCATCGTGCTTTTCCTCCTTTTACCTATTCTCTTTTTTCTCTATGCAATGATCAAAGCCATCAGATAAAACGGCTCTGCATTCTCATATTCGTCCGGCAGCACTCTGATCTCCACAGTATGCCGCCCGTGTTTGCCGTGGTGGAGCACCGACTCTAGATACAGGCAGTCGCCCCAGTTCTCATCAAAATTTCCATCTAGCATCAGCCGGTGTTCTTTATCTCCGTCCAAGATCAGCTCTGCTTTTCTCGCCGGGTGATGAATTGTCTTCCTGTACTGTACTGCAATGCAGGAAGCCTCGATTTCAAAAGTGATCCTATCTCCTTCTTTTTTGCCGATCCAACCGTTTTTGAAATAATCCAGATGCCCTGTTTTCTCCCGTGTATCTGCGCGGAAACCCACAAGCTCCGGGCAGATCTCACGGATCGTAAGCCTGCGCGCATTCTCATAGGCGTTGTCCGTCATCGCCGGAATAATTAGCTTTCCTTCACGTATCAGCGAATTGTCCTCTATATGTTCGTCTTCCCACATATGCCGCCGCACGCTTTCCAGATATGCGGTAATCTCAGCGGCAACGAAACCATGTCCCTTATCATTCGGGTGCAGACCGTCAGGGGTAATCTCTTCCCTGGTAAACTCACCGGCTTTCATCCGCTTCCACACTGTATCCTTGACGCTCACATGAGGCAGACGATACCAGTCTCCTACCTGATTGTGATATTCCTGTGCATTTTTTCCCGTGTCATAAAAGACATTATTTAGAAGCAGTACCGCCGGTTCGGACGGCCAAGTCAGCATCTTCCGGATCAACCCTTCATAAGTCTCCTGAAAAAATCTCTCCAACTCATCATTGACAGAAAAGTCTATCACAACAAAGTCCGGCCGGTACATGAGCATATCTGTAACAGCACGGGCCACCCCGTAATGCGAAGTCGTCCCTCCTATTCCTCCGTTTACATAATGGAAGTCTGCTTTCGGAAACATCTCCTCCCACCACCGAAACACCTGATACGCATAACAGTACTCATGCTTTGAGGCAAGACTGTCCTGGGTAATGGAACCGCCAAAAAACCCCAACGTTATTTCTTCTCCTGCCTCCGCCCGCCTCATACACGACTTCAGTCTTGTAAGATCTGGTCCGTACATTCTTTAACCCCTCCTTTTCTCGGTTACGGCAGTTTCCGCACCTATGTTTTATATTTTTCACCACTTAATATCCAGACTCTCAATATATGTGGTCAGCTCTTCGGCCATCTCCTCCGCCTCGGATATCCGCAGGTGTCCGGGCGTTCCTGTTCCGTTGCGCCGGAACATAAAATGCCGGATCTTCTCATCATGCATCTCCCAGCACACTTCGTCGATAGACTTGTCCCATGCCGGATCATGCTCCAACAGTGTAGTGATACACACGATCCACGCTTCCGGATACTGTTCACGGATCTTTCCGAGCAGGACTCCGTATGCGCTCCTCCAACGCAGGGCGCGTCCACAGTCATAATTTTCTTTCATATAGTCTTCCGGATGATTATCATTCTGCCCGATAGCTACGAAAACAAGCTGAGGCGTATATTCTGCAAAATTCCATTCTGTCGCCGGTCCAAACACCGGGTTGTAATGCACTTTGTTCCACGCAGTCTCCATCCCCACATAGTCAGGTGCGTTAAACCAACCTGTCCCGTCAAGAAGGGCGATTCCACCCTGGGCAGTATCATGGATCTCAGCGCCCAATTTCCTAGCGGTTATCCATGCATAGGAATACCAACTGTTGGAATACTCCCCGTTATGTTCCGGGTCTGTCTTCCCCGTATACCCCACAGCCTCAGACACTTCCCCGGCAGAGACCGAATCGCCGTACACTTCAATCCTCCGCTGCGGTTTTGGCGGAAGTTTCAGCACTTCTCCTCCGTCCTCAATCTCAAATCCGAGGAATGTCACCTCATGGCAGGCATCCTGACGTTTAAACAACAGCACTTCATGGCTCTGCTCCGCGGTGTCCTTTTCCCCTATTATCTGTTCTACATCTATATCAATAACTCCCTCTCCGTCATCCGGCAGCCGCAGTTTTGTCTGTTTGCCATCCAAGATACATCCAAGATAATTCTCCCAATATGCCTTTTTATTTCTTACGTAGACTTTCAGTGTCTCCCCGGCAAAACGCATCCGCACCGAGGTGCAGGGAAATATGAACACAGGCGCATTTCTGTCAGCCCAATCGATTCTTCCGCTGTACTGAAGCTTCCCGTTATCCGGCTTTACTCTCATTCCTCTTGCCCTCCCAATTCACCTTTAAATTCTCTGATACACTCCAGAAATTCATCGCACAGATCTCCATGTTTCCCGTTGTCAGGAAACGCAAGGAGCAGCTTTTCATCTGTCTTTCCCGTAGCAGCCTCCATAAATTCGTCCTGCCCCAGAACTACAGCCGTAACCTTTCCGTCATCTGTATATGTCTCAAATCCGGAAGTGTCCATATTATCCAGACTCCGGAACTCTCCCCTCATCTCCCGGCAGAATTCATACATACTCTCCGAAAGGATCACAGCATCGATTTCTTCATTCCTCCACTTTAGGAAGAATTTCTCATATGAACTCTCATTTGCACCTTCAACCTGCAGACCCCCATAGGAGAACACATAATCCGAATCCACGACCACAAGCTCCGGGTCAAGTCCGTTCTCTTCTGCGAATGCCTGTGCTATCCGTGCGTCTCTCTCATCATCCATCGCCTGGTTTGCGATCACACAGGCAAACTCCGGTTTCTTATTGCCAAATATATAGAACCGCACGGTGAAAAAAATCAGGGCAATGATAGAAACGATGATAAGAATGTGATACCAGTAATAAGTAAACACATAGGATACCTTCTCCTTCATTCTCATGCCCGCTGTCTTCTCTTTGATATCGTCAAGGTATCTTCTCAGTAACATTTCGATCACTCCCCTGAGTTTTTTCGCAACAGTTCATCCATAGGTCTGCCCATGAGACGAAATCATACTTGCATGATTTTTCGATTGGGCAGACCTATGAGCTGAGCGCCCGTTAATGAGTAAAACAGTGACGTAAGCCACGATAAGCACAGAGTGCGGTTTTACGTATGGCGCGGGATGAACTATCATTTTATTATTTCATCAATTCCAGATTCTTTCGGATCAGTTCGCATCTCTGTTTCACACAGTCCGGTGAACGCAGTGGATCTTCCGGTGTATTGAACAGATAATCTTCTAGCTTGTCTATCGTGGTCGTCGCCACATGCATCCTCGTATCGCAGGAAGCATAATAGATATATACGTCCCCGTTCTCCTTTGCGATCGCCCCATTTGTGAATACCACATTGGAGACGTCTCCCACTCTCTCATTTCCGAGAGGTACAAGGAATACTCCTGACGGCTGTGCCACCAACTTCGACGGATCGTTCAGATCCGTACCGAATACATAGAGTACATATCTCAAGCCCGCCGCTGTGTTGCGTACGCCATGGGCAATGTGGATCCAACACTTCTCTCCTCTGATTGGAACCGCGCCGGCTCCGTTCTTGGATTCTGTAAGCGTGTGATAGATCCTGCGACTTATGATCTTCTCCTCGTCGATCACTGCATGCTCAATGTCGTCACACATGCCGAATCCGATCCCGCCGCCACTTCCGGTCTCAATAAAACCATCCATGGGTCTTGTATAAAACGCATACTTGCCGTCCACGAACTCCGGATGGAGCACTACGTTTCTCTGCTGCGGAGAATGTAATGTAGTCAGATTGTCCAGACGCTCCCATGTTTTGAGGTCTTTTGTCCTGACGATTCCCGCAGCCGCAACAGCAGCCGACAAGTCCGGATTTTCCTTATCTTTGCTCTCAGAACAGAATACTCCGTAGATCCATCCGTCCTCGTGCTTTGTTAGACGCATGTCATATACATTTGTCTCCTCCGGACATGTATCCGGAAGTTCCACCGGATAATCCCAGAAACGAAATCCGTCGATCCCGGTTTCACTCTCAGCCACTGCAAAGAAAGACTTCCTGTCATTGCCCTCCACACGGACTACAAGATAATACTTCCCGTTCAGTTCGATGGCTCCTGAGTTCATGACCGCATTAATTCCGAGGCGCTCCATAAAATACGGATTCGTCTTCTCGTCCAGATCATATCTCCAGTGAACCGGAGCAAACTCTCTTGTCAGCACCGGATACTCATAGCGGTCATAGATTCCATTATAGAAATCTGTCTTCTGATTCTTTCTGTTGATCAGCTTCTCTACTTTTGTCTGTTCTATATAATACTGTCTATGCATTTTCCTGCATCCTCCTGATCACTTCGATACACATTCTTCCGTTATGATACGGACACTTCCACGGCTCTACGATCGGCTTTTCAAGGGGCTTTCTGTTTTTATCCAACGCCCAGTACCACTCTGAGCCTTCCCTGCTGTCCACCAGATATGTACTGATATAATTCCATATGTCTTTAGCCGCATCCAGATATTCCGTATGCTCCGGACTCTTCTGCCAGCCGTTCAAAAAGCCGACAACTGCTTCAGCCTGTACCCACCAGACGCGGGTAGTATCCACAATCCCGTCTTCAGCTTCATTCACAAGGGAATGATCGATATATGCCCTGTCGTAAATGTTCTTTGTGATCGTCTTTGTAATTGGCGAAAGCTTTTCCGTATAAACCGGATGTCCCAGAACTTCCAGCCCCCGGTCAACGAGCCACGCCGTCTCGATATCGTGGCCGTAGGAATACAGATCGATCAGCGTGTGCCATGTCCGGTCAAAGAACACTTCCTGCCGGCCGATCTCAGGGTTGTATACTCTGTCCGCTATGATGTCAAGCATAAAGCGGATATTATCTCCCACCTCATCAAGTTTTGTCACACGGAAAAGTTCTGTATAAGCTTCAAACACATGGAGAAGCGTATTCATGGTCTTCTCTGCGATAACGCCGTTCTCGGAGAGCTTTTCATTGTCCTCTGGCTCAAACCTGACATTAAACGCCTCCAGATATCCGTACTCGTCCTTGCATTTTTCTTCTATGATGCGCCGAAGCGCCAGAGCCAGTTCCAGCGCTTCTTCATCTTTCGACGCATCATAATAGGAAGCAAGAGCATAGATAGCGAATGCCTGATTGTATGTATGTTTTGTCGTATCCTCCGGTTTCCCGTCATATGTCAGGGACCAGTAAATTCCTCCATTGCCTCTATCGACACAGTTCTCTTTTAAAAAGCTGTAAGCGTGACGGGCATATTCAAGAAGTGTCTCATCCCCGAGCAGCATGTAGCAATTGGAGAAAAACCAGAGAATCCTGCTGTTCAGGATACATCCCTTGACAGCCTCCTTGTCCGTCACAAGGTCATATCCCTTCCATCCGTAATATCCTCCGTATTCCTCATCTTTCAGCCCTTCCCAGAAGGGAATGATCTTATGGACAAGATGGTCTTTTACTTCCTGTACAAACATCGTTCTCCTCCTTACCGGATTCCGATCTCAGTGTCTGTTTCAGTAACAGCACTGTGCTCTTTGATATAGGTCGCAACCTCATCCACTGTAGTGAACGCAAGTCCTACATAAGTATCCGCACATCCGTAGTAGATCGCGATCTTTCCGCTCTGCGCGTCATGAATCGTCGCACACGGGAATGCAACATTCGGTACGAAACCACGTTCTTCATACCACTCTTCCGGTGTCAGAAGGAACGTGCTGCTACGGTATTTCACCACCGACGGATTGTCAATATCGAGGATTGCCCCGCCGATACTGTATACATAGCCGTGGCAGGTGCCGGTCACACCGTGATAGAACAGAAGCCAACCTTCCGACGTCTCGATCGGGGCCGCGCCTCCGCCGATTTTTACATTCTCCCACCAGTTGCTGCTGTTGCCCATAAGGTGACGGTGACGTCCCCAGTAGACCATGTCCGGGCTCTCTGATAAAAAAATATCCCCGAATGGTGTATGTCCACTGTCGCTAGGGCGTGACATCATCACATACTTTCCGTTGATCTTCCTTGGAAAAAGGACTGCATTGCGGTTAAACGGGATGAACGGATTTTCGATCCTTGTAAATGTCTTGAAATCCTGTGTTTTCGCAATACCGATGGAGGCTCCGTAGAAGTCCTGGCACCACATAATATAGTAGGTATCTTCTACCTTTACCAGTCTCGGGTCATATGCATATTTCGGCATGAAATCATTGCCGTCCTCATCCTTAAACGGGATCTTCTCCTCGTCAAACTCCCAGTGAATAGCGTCTTTGCTTCTTCCGAGATAGATGTACGGGATACCGTTTGTCTGCTCCCCGCGGAATACTCCGATGAACGCATCGCCATAAGGGATGACCGCACTGTTGAAGATTCTTGCCACTCCCTTTGCCGGGTTACGTCCGATGATCGGATTCTCGATGTACCTCCATACTGGGAGATCCGTGCGGCTGTCCGCCGGTCTGTCCTGCCATGGCATATTCGGCACGTTTGGTCCGATAATCTTTACATTACTCATATACTAATTCCTCCGTATCTGTTTTCTAGCCTTTGACCGCACCCTGCGCCAGACCGCCATAGATCTGTTTCTGGCAGAGAACGAAGATGATGAGCGCCGGGATCATGGTGATGATAACGCCCGCGCAGATATAGTTGTACTGGTTGCCCAGAGGGCCTGTAAACTTAAACAATGATGTAGCGACTGTAACCAGTGAGTTCTTATCCTGCAGATACAGGTTCGCCATATAGTATTCGTTGTATGTTCCCACACCTTTCAGGATCATAACAGTGATGATCGCCGGTTTCAGGAGCGGGAGAAGAATCCGGAAAAATACTCCGAAATAAGTACATCCGTCCATAATAGCTGCCTCATCCAGAGATGTGGAGATATTCTCAAAGAACTGGATGAAGATGTAGATGGAAATAACGTCCGTACCACACATCAGCACGATGTAACCCGGCAGACTGTTGATCCATCCCAGTGTATACATGATCTGGTATACCGATACCTGCATCGCGATGCCCGGAAGCAGTGACGCAAACAGGAACAGGTTGCGGACCAGACCGTTTCCGAAGAATTCGAATCTGCTCAGTACATAAGCGATCATCGATCCGAGCAGCACAGCGCCTATCAGCACACATACAAGGATGATAATCGAGTTGCGGAATGCAAGTCCCATATTAGCCTGATCCCATGCCTGAACAAAGTTTTCAAAGTATGCCCAGCTGTTCGGCAGATCCATAACGCTAGTCGCCGCATACTCTTCCGGTGTCTTGAACGCTGTAATCACGCAACTCACAAGCGGCAGCACCGCGATAAATGCAGCTAAAAGCAGTACGAGATATTTTAAAACCGTTATAATGATCTTTTTTAATTTTGCTGTAGACATTTATACAGTTCCCCCTCTCTGGGCTGCCAGTGCGGCTTCCTTTTCTGCTTGTTTCTTTCGTTTCCGTATCACTCTGTAGGCTTCTTTCTCTCCTTCTCCGAAGAAGTACCAGAAGAAGAGTTTCTGGAGCGCTGTCGCAATCAGGATAATGACCAGAAGCACGATCGCCATTGCCGATGCAAGACCGACTTTCTGGCTCTCATGTGCCAGTTCGTTCATGATAACGAAGTAAGTGCCTGTTCCGAACTCACCGCCTGTCGTTACATATGGCGGCTCGAATACGCTCAGAGAACCTGTGATCGCAAGGATCAGGTTAAGGACGATGATTGTCTTGATGCTCGGGAATGTTATAGATCTGAATTTCTGGAAGCCGTTTGCTCCGTCGATCTCCGCTGCCTCATACATGGAGGAATCCACAGACATGATCGCTCCGATGAAGAGCACCATATTCTGTCCCATGTACCGCCAGACAGATGTAGCAGCAAGGGAAACATTGTTGATACTCGTATCTCTCAGCCAGTACGGCAGATTGTCAAGTTCAAATCCGATCCACTGCAGGACCGTATCAAGCACAAATCCTCTTGTATAGAAGAATTTAAAGATGAAACCTACGGCAATACCGCATACCAGGTACGGGAAGAACAACAGTCCCTTAAATACTCCGGCGCCTTTCATCTTCGTGCTCAGTATCGACGCGAAGAACAATGCCAAGGCAAGCTGGATGAATGCGCCAACCATGTAGTAAACACTGAGTTTCAACGCCTGGAAACAGTCGTCTCTTGTAAACACTTCCACATAATTTTCCAGTCCTACCCATTCTCTGTCTCCAAGGTAGCCCATATCATAGAAGCTGAACTGGATCATTTTGCCGAAAGGAATATATGTAAACACGATCAGCAGGAGCAATGGAACGAACATAAACGTAACCATAACGAGCCTTCGGTTTACTTTCCCCGTTGCCAGCCATTGCCGGAAACTTTTCTTTTCCCTCATTTTCTTCTCCTTTCCCGCTGTTGCCTAGAAGGCCGCCCCTATGCATGATCACGTGCGGCGGCCTTCCAGTCACATATAGTTGTTATCCGAATCACTAATGTGTAATTCCATTTTCTTCCTGAGCTGCTGTCCACGCTGCATTCCACTCGTCTGCCAACTCGTCCATAGTCTTATCCCCTGTCGTTGCGCTCTCCACAACAGAAGTAGCAAGTACACCGGATACATTGATACCAAGCTCAGACTCGTTGTTGATATCAGACTGAAGAGTCTCCTCTCCTTCCGGAGCCGGATCATTCACAATGATCTTGACAGTATCAGACTGGAAGGATGCCAGTGCCTCCGGGAACTCTGCGTCTACAAGACAGTCAACGCCACCTTCAGAAGCTGCAAAACCAGACTGCTCAACCAAGAACTTGATATAACACATAGCTGCGATCTGCTGATCTGCAGAACTGTTCACGTTGATACCGTAGAAGTAATCCGGACCTTCTGTCGCATACTGGATACCATCCACGCTGATCGGGAACGGCATGTAAGCGATGTCATCTGCATTTTCTCCCGCCTGCTGCATCTGCGGAAGAGCCCATGATCCGAGTACCATACATCCGATCTCACCGTTATTGAGCATACCCTTGCTGCCTTCCCAGTCTGTCGTTGTCGGATCCTCCTCTGTCAGACCGCGGGATACCGCCTCGTAAAGTGTGTTGTATACTGCATACGGACCTGTGCCGTCTCCTCTGTCAGAAAATGGATTTTCGCCTTTTGTCAGTCCCTCATTTGCGAAAGCCGTATCACCTGTCGCACATCCGTCGATGTAAGCATCCCACGCGCTCATCGTCCAACCTGCCGCAAAGTTTGTATACAGCGGGATGGCATCCGTATTGTCCTTGATCTTCTGAAGTGCGTCGAGAAACTCATCCGGTGTAGACGGAAGCTGTGTGATGCCAGCTTCTTCAAACACAGCTTTGTTGTAAACAACTCCCTGGATATTAGCCATGGACGGAAGTCCGTAAGCTGTTCCGTCGTATGCGAAATTGTCAAGCATCGTGTACGTCTCGCCGAGAGCAGACACATCGCCGAGCGGCAGGAAGTAGTCGCCCAGGTCATCTTTTGCCACTGTTGTTGGGATCATACAGATGTCTCCCCAGTCTCCTGTAGAAAGACGAGTGGTCACATCATTTGCGTAATCTGTGATTCCTTCATACTCAATGTTGATGTTCGGATACATCTCCTGGAATTCTGTTATATACTCCTGGAACTTCGTATCAATAACATCTGTCTTGTGTGTCAGGAAGTGAAGATCCGCTTCAATGTCCGTATAATCTTCCCCCAGTGTGATCTGGTCAAGAGTGACATCTGTAGCCTCTCCGCCGCCATTACCTTTGCTTTCGCCGTTGTTCCCGCATGCTGCAAGAGACATCGTCATTGCGGCTGCCATTGCAAACGCAATTGCTTTTTTCTGTTTCATTTCAATTCCTCCTTAAAGCATTTTTAACTTGTTTTAATCTTATCATTAACTTCTTTTAATTTCAAGTTTTTTGTTGATTGCATTTATTATTTCTCTAATTCTGCCAATGTATAATATATATATTTGTATATTTTGCACTATATTTTTATTTAATCTTCGTTTTTATGAGATTAAACACTATTTAATTTATTTAACTTTAAATTAATTATCTTTAATGTTTAATTTTAAATTGACTTATTTTAAATTTGTGCTATTCTGTTAATATAAAGTTTATTTAATTTAGGAGGTTATGCCATGAAACCGGATAACAAGTTCTTTTCGTTTATGTCGCTTGCAGGAGATATTATATTATTGAACGTACTTTTTATCATTACCTCAATCCCCATAATAACTATAGGAGTTTCATTAACTGCCCTTTATGCCTCTCTCAAAATGAGAATCCAAGGGCATGAATCATACGCCTCGAGAGACTATTTTAAACATTGGAAGGAAAATGTAAAAAACGGCATAATCATCTGGTGCATCCTGCTACCGTTTCTGCTCGCCATGCTCGTATTCACCTCGTACATTTCCAACAATCTCGAAAATCTGACCGCAGTATGTGCCTACTTCCTCCTCTTCCTTATATTATTGTTTATCCTGACCTACGTTTTTCCGCTTCAGGCAACCTTCATCAACACTCCTCTGCGTATACTGCTCAACAGCCTGCTGACTGCACTCAGCCATCTGCCTTATACACTGGCGCTTATCTTTATTACATCGATCCCGGTTTGCCTGACACTTTATTTCCCGAGGGCTTTTTACTTCACGTGTGCATACTGGCTGCTTCTCGGTTTCTCTATAAACACGATCATCTCCGTAGTAATCACGGGAAAGGTATTTAAACATTACAATGCATAACCACTTAAATTCGCAATAACCATTGTGGATGCATCAGTAAAATTAATGAAAAGAACAGCACAAAAAATCAGGCTCTCCGCAGGAATATTAAAAGTATAATATTTCCTGTGGAGAGCCTGATCCGTCTATTCTAAGGCTGCATCTTACATATGTCCTGCCGTCCCGGTTCCTGTCGGCTTCAGTTCTTTCACACTGCTCCGCTCAACAATATAGCTGTCAATATATCTTGTTCCATAATATTTCTCTACGCCTCTGATTTTTCCTAGAAGGCGTTTTACTGCCATTTTTGCCATTCTCCTCATGTCCACATTGTAGGAAGTCAGTTCTTGGGAAAAACTGTGGGATGGCAAATAATTATCATACCCAATGATTGAAACATCCTGAGGAATACGGTACCCCTTTTCCACAAGCGCTTCATAAATCCACTGAGCTGCAAGATCTCCGTTGCACGCAAATGCAGTCGGCATATTTTCCGGAAGTGTCACCTTCATATGTCCGGTGATCAGATCTCTGTCTTCAAGGATCCACTCTTTCCTCTCCCGGATACCCGCTTCCATCAAAGCCTTTTTATACCCGTAATATCGATCCATTATATTCTCGTTTGCAAGAACAGATCCCACAAAAGCGATATCCCGGTGTCCTTTTTCCAGAAGGTAGCGGGTCACTTTGTACATTCCTACAAAGTTTCCTGACATCACCGTATCGCACCTGCTTCCTCTCACGCGAAAGTCAAGAAGCACAACCGGCACCTCAGACACCTTTACAAGATTTCTGATATACGGTTCAAACAGCCAACCTATCACGATCAGTCCATCTACAGCCTTCTCTCTAAGAAGTTTAGGAAGCTCCGTCGTATTCTGTACTTCCATGTCCAGCACTTCCAGCATCGTCACACTCTGATTTTTCGATGCGGCATATACAACCTGCTGGTACATTGCCCAGTAGAAGGAATTCCCAATCTCCAAATAATGATGGCTTGCGATTACACCGATTCTAGCACCTGTCTCTTTCTTCTCATACCGGGAAAAATTATACCCCATCTCCCGGGCTGTATTTTCAATACGATTGCGCATCTCTGCGCTGACTCCTTTTTTTCCGGAAAGAGCATTGGATACTGTAACCGTGCTCACTCCTACAGCATCCGCAATATCCTTCAACTTCACATCAGACATCCTGCTGCCTCCTTCTGAACTTCACGCTTTCTCCACGGATCATACTTCCTTCTACAATCCGTATTCCTTGCGGTTTCTTCTTCCCTTCTATACGATGAATCATGGTATGGATGCTGAGCCGAGCGAGGACCTGTTCATCATTCTGATACGTGGAAAGCTGTCTTTCTCCGCTGGCATCAGGCGGATAATTGTCAAATCCGACTACTGATATATCCTCCGGCACCCTCATTCCACGCTCCTTAAGCTTACGAATAACGACAAACGCCGTCCTGTCACAGTTGCACACAAATCCCTGAGGCAGTTTCTCCGGCAGCTGAGGATTCAGATCAAACACTTCACCGGTGCTGTCTCTATCCGGAATAATATTGTACTTTGCATCCTCGATTCTCGCTCTCTCAAGAGCTTTGCAATATCCGAGATATCTGTCCGTAATATTCTTCGTGGCGTTGATTGTTCCCACAAAAGCCAGATCTCTGATTCCTTCTTTGATCATCAGTCTTGTCATCTGCTCCATCCCGCCAAACCCGTCGGTTACGATATAATCCATATCTTCATATACATCATAATAATCCACACATACAATCGGCACATTTTTGTACTCTCCGCGTACAGCGTCGATATATCCTTTTTTCATTTCACCGATCAATATAACACCTTCAACCTCACAGCCCTGAAAGGCGGAAAACTTTTCCTCCAGATTTTCCTTTTCCTGCGAGGCAACCTCAAGCATTGTCAGACTCCCCCGCTTCATGGCCTCCTGGGAAATGTTCTTGTATACTTCCATATAGAAAGACGGGAACTCTCTCACATACCGTTCTGCCACAATAGCACCGATAATGTGAGAATCTCGGGTCTTTTTTTCCCTTTGTACGCTGTGGTATCCCAGCTCCTTAGCTGTTCGGGTAATCTTCTCCCGCATCTCATCGCTAACACCTTTCTTTCCTTTAAGAGCATTGGATACTGTAACAATGCTCACACCCAGCTTTTCCGCAATGTCCTCCAGTTTCACTTTCTTTTTCTCGACCATGTCTTTCTTTCGCCTCTTTCTTTTCCGCTCCATTACACTTCCATAATCTCAATCAGCCTGCTCTTAAAATCCCCGAACTCAGACGGAATACGCATTCCTGCCCGCATCAGCGTGCTGCCGGCATACGTTTTCTTCCCGACAATATAACGTTTCTCCGGATCCAACCCGGCAAGCCTTACAAATCTACTCTTGAAATTTGCCCGCGCTATTACCTGTACATAGAACATAAGCGCCCTGCTCTTATCTTTCTCCACAATGATCCAACTGTCATAATATCCATTATCAGATACAGATGCCAGACGGTAATAGTCACCCTCACGAATCAGATCATTATATCTGTGATACTTTTCAACTTGTACTTTCACCTGTTTTTTTTCTTCATCTGAAAGCTTAGTAATATCCAGCTCATATCCGAATGTTCCCAGGAGAGCCACATCCCCTCTTGTCTCAAAAGGAGTCACCCTTCCCACTGCATGGTTCGGGCACACACTGACGTGCGCTCCCATGGCTGACACTGGATAAACAAGAGCTGTTCCTTCCTGAATCGCTAGACGCTCTATAGCATCTGTATCATCCGAGCACCAGATCTGGGGGCTGTAATAAAGCATTCCTGCATCAAAACGTGCACCGCCGCCGGAACAGTTTTCCAACAGAATCCCCGGAAAATCCGTGATCAGACGTTCCTGCATCCGATACACTCCGAGTACATATCTGTGAGACAACTCACCCTGACGGTCCGCAGGAAGACCATAGCTCCCAAGCGTGGTGAGCTGACGGTTCATGTCCCATTTTACATAGGAAATATCCGCACTTTTCAGGACATCTGAGATCATTTCATAGATTCCATCCACGACTTCTTTCCTTGAAAAATCAAGTACATACTGGGCGCGGCTCTGAGTAATGTCTCTGCCTGGAATCTGAATCGCCCAGTCAGGATGTTTCCTGTACAATTCTGACTCTGGAGATATCATCTCGGGCTCTACCCATATTCCAAACTTCAGACCTAGTTTTTTTACATTTTCCACCAGTTCATGGAGACCGCCCCTTATCTTTTCCTCATTGACATACCAGTCCCCAAGAGAGCTGTCGTCAAGATTCCTCTTTCCGAACCAGCCGTCGTCCATGACAAGCATTTCAATTCCTAGTTTAGCGGCATCTTTCGCAATTTCGAGAAGCTTTTTCTCATCGAACTCAAAATATGTTGCCTCCCAGTTATTGATCAAGATCGGGCGTTTTTTGTGGAGATACGGACTTCTGATCAGATGTTCTCTGTAAAGATCATGAAATGTCCTTGTCATCTTCCCCAACCCTTCAGAGGAATAGACCATAACCACTTCCGGAGCGGTGAACCGCTCTCCCGGTTCTAACTTCCATGTAAATTCCTCCGGATGAATCCCCATGCTCATCCTTACCGAATCAAACTGGCTCTTTTCTGCCTGTGCAATAAAATTTCCTGAATACACAAAATTCATTGCATAAACCTCTCCGGTATTCTGAGTTGTCTCCGGAGTTACAAGTGCCAGAAACGGATGCTCCTGATGACTAGATTCTCCCTTAAACGAGGCAATGTTTTGTCTGCCATACCCAAGAGGCACCCTCTGGATATGCCGCTCTCTTGCCCAGGAACCGGTCAGACTGATCACTTCAAAATTACGGTCATCTATGTCCAGACAGGCAGAGAGAACCTTTTCTATATAGAATGGTTCCCCTCCCTCATTCTCAATAAGGACAGATCGAGTAAGTGCATCCACACCTTCAAACACAGAGTACATAAGAGTGACCTTCATGCCGAGCAGGCTATCACGACAGAAAATATTAAGTGTACTGCAGTCCGCATCTCCTCCCCATGTAGCAGGAAGGCCTTCAAGTGCCGGTTTTCCAGCTGTGATCGTGTATCCTTCATAACATAATTCGCTTGCCCGATGTCCTTTCAAGCTCCGGACACTAAGGGCGCTCTCCCTGTAGTCTCCCATTCCAGTCTCAGGATATTCCATAGGAGCACAGTCAAAAAACGCTCCGGTTTCTCTTTTGTTAATTGAGGGCGTAAACGGAGCTTCGTCTTCACGTAGCAGATATCGGATATCAGTATCTTCCAGTTTTGCTCCATAATACAGGTGTTCGACATACCGCCCGTCTACTATCGCAATTCCATAACTTGTATTCTCAGTATTCAGCAAAAACACATTATTCTTCTCATCAGCATGAATCATAGTAGCCATCTCCTATTTAAGCAAAATAAATATATTTTAACTCTATTTTTAATTATTTTTTTGCATTTGTCAATATGTTTTAGCCTCCTTTTCTAATATTAGTAAATGAATTGGTCTTTACCTTCATCTTTAGAAACATTCGTTTGATAAGCAGAACACCCTCTTCCTATATAATGAGTTTTAACTTTTGGAATCTTTAATAGGTAAAAATATTTTAAAGTGCTAGCTGACCATATCCTATAATCTGAATATTTTGAATACTATATGTATGTTGCCATACTCCCCGGACACACTCCCCATTTACCCTCATGCTTGTGTTTCCTTCAATCGTATAGACAACACCATTTTCACATTTTTCTACAATCGCTACATGATCCGGCACTTCGTCACCATCCCAGTCAAAGAAAACCAGAGCTCCTGCAGTAGGCGTACTTCCTGACACCTGCCATTTCCCATGATTCTGGAACCATGACATTCCATCGGAACACAAAGAAATTCTTGGCATTGCTCCGCTCTCGATCAAACCGGCCTGCTCGCCGCACCAGCTCACAAAGCAGGCGCACCACTCCTGATAGGAAGTAAACCCGTATCAGCTCCAATATTTCTGTCCGTCACTGACTCCGACTTCATTCTGTGCAATCGTCACGATCTGTTGATTTCCGAACAATCCGGCGAATATATTCCCTCCGGAATAGTATCTCTGCACATGGGGAACGTACTCAGGATCTCCGTATCCCGACCATCCATGAGCTACCGCCTGTTGCTGACTGAATTCCAAAGTATTCTCCAGACTGTATCCCCCATAGTTCGTGAGTGCCCATCCTATGTACCCGTTTCCGTAATTGTATCCCTGCCAACTAAGTTGGAGCCTGCCCAGATCAAACGGACTTTCGCACCCGGTCAGCTCCACACAGTCTGCATGGGGTCTGTGCCTCTGCCTCCACTCTCCTGCATCATGATTGCCTGGATAGAGGCAACATATTCCGGAATCCCATACTGGGACGCATTCTTCCGGCTGGATTCCCGGCTCTCTTTGTTGTTCCACTCCTGAAGAATATATCCCTGTGGGTGGTTCTGCGGATTGTCTGTCTGGAAAGCTGCCTGTATCATTCTGCGTTTTCTCGGAATATCCTGTATAAGCAGACTTCTCCCAGCATTTTCTGGCTGTTCTCTGAACCGTCTTTTTCCCAACTCCCCATGCCGCACGAGCACCTGTATCTTCTGTCCGCTCTATCCCGCTCTGCAGACGGTCACCTGCCTCTTCCGACATAGACTTTCCTTGTCCTGCAGATTATTGGAAACATTCTTTTACCGCCGATGTAGCCGTTGAAAATACTGCCTCCAACGCCCTGCTGCAGAAACTTGGATTCCACATCTGGAAATCCGGCAACACCTTCCAAAAATCCGGAACCGACCTTGTCGATCCGAAATACACTTACCGGCTGGATATCACCCCAACTGCCGCCCCATAAACCAGAAACCGGCAGACACGGTGCCGTACACGCCATTCCCTGGCTGCTGTACGGTACGGCGTCTGCCGGTTTTCTCTATTTCGTCCGCTTATTTATTCTTCGTAACCATTTGGATTTTTGGTCTGCCAGTTCCAGGAATCCGCACACATCTCCTCGATGCCGTACTCAGCTTCCCATCCCAGCTCTTTCTTGGCTTTGTCACATTTGGAGTAGCAGGTTGCAATATCTCCCGCACGGCGTGGCTTAATCTCATATTTCAGCGGATGTCCGCACGCCTTCTCAAACGCGTGAATGACTTCCAGAACGCTGTAGCCTTTTCCGGTTCCCAGATTGTAAACGGAAACGCCTTCTTTGTCCGCCAGTTTCTGAATCGCTTTCACATGGCCGCGTGCCAGATCCACCACATGGATGTAATCACGCACACCGGTTCCGTCCGGAGTGTCGTAATCGTTTCCGAATACTCCGATGCAGTCCAGTTTACCGATCGCTACCTGCGCAACATACGGAAGCAGGTTGTTCGGGATTCCTTTCGGATCCTCTCCGATCAGTCCGCTCTTATGCGCGCCGATCGGATTGAAGTAGCGCAGCAGCATGATGCTCCATTCCGTATCGGAAACGAACACGTCGCTTAAGATCC
>CABUPZ010000010.1 GCA_902493585.1 uncultured Fusicatenibacter sp.
ATTTCTTCTTATGGGGTGTAGCAAAAACTATATAATGTATTGGGGGGTTTTTACATTAATTATAGTACCATAGAGAAGGCAAAAAGTGTGCACAAATAGCAGTTTTTTTTCAAACCTTTTCTAGCCAAATTAACGGCGCTTTTCCTCTGCTCATCCGATTTTTAATCTCATTTTGCACAAACAGCCCGGTTTCCCGGGCTGTTTTGTAGCATCCGCCAGTGATTTCTGAGCAAATCCGCTGTTGGATCTTCCATTTTTCAATTTTCTATCATACCTCTGTCTGCTGATCCGGAAGTTTCGCGCCTGCCGCTTCCTCATCGAAGATTTCTTCAAATTCGGCACGGGTCAGCTTCTCTTTTTCCAGCAGACGTGCCGCGCAGGTGTGAAGAACATAGGAATGTTCCTCTATAAGTTTTTTCGCTCTCTCGTGACATTGCTCAATAATCTGTTTCACTTCCTCATCGATGGAAGCCGCAACGTTCTCACTGTAGCTCTTTGTATGTCCCCAGTCGCGTCCGATGAAGACTTCCTCGCTGTCGTTGTTGTATGCCACCAGACCCAGCCGCTCTGACATTCCGTACTGTGTCACCATCGCTCTCGCCGTAGAGGTCGCCTGCTTGATATCCTGGGAGGCTCCCGTGGTGATATCGTCGAAGATCAGCTCTTCCGCAACGCGTCCGCCCAGGCAGACGGTGATGTACTGGAGCATCTTTCCTCTGGTGTTGAACATCTCGTCATTTTCCGGCTGCGGCATCGTGTATCCTGCCGCTCCCGGGCCTGTCGGTATGATGGAGATCGTGTAAACCGCTTCCATCTCCGGCAGCACATGAAACAGGATTGCGTGTCCGGCTTCATGGTATGCAGTGATGCGTTTTTCCTTGTCGGAAATCACGCGGCTCTTCTTCTCGGTGCCGATGCCGACTTTGATGAATGCCTGACGGATATCCTTCTGCATCACATAATTTCTTCCCTCTTTGGCGGAGATGATCGCCGCCTCGTTCAGCAGGTTCTCCAGCTGGGCTCCGGTAAATCCCGCCGTCGTCTGAGATCTGCTTCAGATCCACATCCTCACCCAGCGGCTTGTTCTTCGCATGGACATACAGGATTTCCTCTCTTCCCTTTACGTCCGGAGGTCCGACTACGACGCGGCGGTCGAAACGTCCCGGGCGGAGGATCGCAGGATCCAGGATATCCACACGGTTGGTTGCAGCCATCACAATGATTCCTTCATTGACGCCAAAACCATCCATCTCTACCAGAAGCTGGTTCAGAGTCTGTTCTCTCTCATCGTGTCCGCCGCCCATACCGGTACCTCTGCGGCGTGCCACCGCGTCAATCTCATCGATGAAAATAATACACGGCGCGTGTGCCTTGCCTTCCGCAAACAGATCCCGGACACGGGATGCACCGACACCTACGAACATCTCCACAAAGTCCGAACCGGAAATACTGAAAAACGGCACTCCTGCCTCTCCCGCCACTGCTTTGGCAAGCAGGGTCTTACCGGTTCCCGGAGGTCCTACCAGCAGGACGCCTTTCGGAATCCTTGCTCCCACACGGGTGTATTTCTCCGGGGCTTTCAGGAAGTCCACGACTTCCTCCAGGTCTTCTTTCTCTTCTTCCAGACCTGCCACATCCCGGAACAGGACTTTCTTATCATTCTCTGTGGAAAGCCGCGCGTTACTCTTTCCGAAATTCATCATCTTGTTGTTTCCGCCGCCGCTGGCGCCTGCCATCGTTCTCGACATCATCATGATGCCCAGCAGCAAAACAAGACCCGTCAGCAGAGGAGGCATCACGTACCGGACAAAAATATTTTCCTCTTCCATCGGCTGTACCGTATAGTTGATGTCTTCCTGCTCCAGCAGTTCCATGGTTTCATTGACATCCGTCACATTCACGTAACTGGTGCTGCCATTCTGATCTTCCAGGGTCACCTGGCCGCTGGGAACCTCCTGGTTCTGATAAATCCGCGCTGACACTACCTCACCGCTGTCCAGCATGTCCCGGAACGCCTGGTAGCTCAGAGAACTTCCACGTTCCATGGAATTCAGCATATAAAACAGCAGCAGCACGATTAAGATGACCGGGACAAAGTAGAACCCGGTTCCATTACGCTGTTTATTCAATTTTCTTCTCTCTCCTGTATCATTTTTAGTAACGATTCAACATTTCTATTCTTCGAACTCTACCACTCCAATAAACGGAAGATTCCTGTACTTCTGCGCATAGTCCAGCCCGTAGCCTACCACAAACTCATCCGGGATGTTGAAGCAGGTATAATCCACCTTCACATCCTTGACACGGCGTTCCGGCTTGTCCAGAAGCGTGCAGAGACGCATGGAGTTTGGATTGCGCTTTTTCAGGATGTCCATCAGATAATAGAGTGTCCGTCCGGAGTCGATAATATCCTCAACAATGATGACGTCCTTTCCCTCCAGCGGCTGGTCCAGATCCTTGACGATCTTCACAACTCCACTGGACTTGGTGTCGTCCCCATAGCTGGATACTGACATAAAATCAAGGCTTACCGGAACATGGATCCTTTTCGCCAGTTCACACATAAAGAACACGCCGCCCTTCAGGACACAGATCAGATGTACTTCCTTCCCGGCGTAATCTTTGTTGATCTGTTCTCCGATTTCCTGAATCCGTCTGTCTACTTCCTCTTCACTGAGCAGAACACGAATCTTTTCACTCATTTGTATATCCTCCTGATACTTCTAACTGTATAATCTTTTCTGCATCTTCTCTCACCCGGTACCGTTCACTGATCCGGTATCCGACGACCCAGACGATTTCCTGTCCGTCTGCCGCCAGCAGGATGGAATCTCTCTGCTCTCTTGGTATTTTCGCGTCGATCATATAATCCTTCAGCTTTTTCCTGCTCCCATCCGCCCGGACTGTGAGAAAGTCGCCGCTCCTTCGCGTACGAAGCACAAGACCATCTCTTATTCTAGCATAATTAAAGCATTTCGTATACTTCTTTTCCGAAATTCTTTTAAAATTCGCTCCCTGCCATTGTCCGGACTGCCCGGCTTCCAAAGACTCTGTTTGTGGAAATGACGCCCTGATTTGAAACTCCTTCCAGTGATAAATCCCTTCCCCGGGAATTTCAATACCGTTGCAATTTTTCTCCGCTCCGTCTCCGCCTGTCCGTTTTCCGTTCTTCGCTTTTTCTGCCTTCTCTGCCGCGGGCACACTTTTTTCTTTCCGGAGCACATTTCCGTCAGAACTACGGAGTACGATCCCGTCATAGCCGCGGACCGCCTCCAGTCCATAAGGCAGGCACACTCGTTTCCCCACCTGCTTTTCAAAAAGATCCAGGACACTTTCCAGATGCTCCCGTCCAAGATCCTTTCTCTGACCGGCAAGCTGTTCCAGACAATCCCGCACCACATAACGCTGGAGAATCTTTGCTTCCTTTGCCAGACGTTCCTGCAGTTCCAGCCCGCCTTCTCTGCGGACACAGCAGCTCCGGAACAGCTTCTCCGCCTCAGCGCAAAAATACTCTTCCGCCTCCAGAAGCTCCAGTGAAGTCTCCGCCATATGTGCCACAGAGCGCTCGTTGACCTGCCGCTCCAGATAAGGGATCACATGATGACGGATCCCGTTTCTCGTATAGTCATCCGCCTGATTGGTGCTGTCGTCGCACCACACAATTTTACGGCGCTCCAGTTCCTTTTCAATCTCCGTCCGTTCCAGGCAGAGCAGCGGCCGGATAAAATTTCCCCGCACAGGACGCAGGGATGCCAGGCCGGCAAGGGAGGTGCCTCTCGCCAGATGATGGATCATCGTCTCCGCCAGGTCGTTCCGGTGATGCGCCAGAGCTATTCTGGTTCCGCCGTGCGCCTCCATACACTCCCGGAAGACCCTTCTGCGTTCCATCCGTCCTGCTTCTTCCAGGCTCAGATGTTCTTTCCGCGCAACCTCTTCTACCGGGCAGGAATACAGAAAGAACGGGATCTTCCGCTCTGCGCAGAAGGCTTCCGCAAATGCGGCATCCCGGTCCGCCTCCTCTCCCCGGAGATTATGGTGGACGTGCACCGCCTGTACCTGAAATCCATCCTTCTTCGCCAGTTCCCGCAGAAATTCCAGAAGCAGCACCGAATCCGCTCCACCGGAAAATCCTGTCAGAACCACGTCGCCCGGCGCGATCATCTGATACTGCCGGATAAATTCCGCTACCCTGTCAATTACCACCGGTCAACCTCCTCCTTTGTAATCTTACCTTTCTATTATAACCGTTTTCCTATGTAACCGATCACTTTCTATTTTCTCCAGATACGCGCCGCCAGCACCGTCATATCGTCTTTCGCGCGATACCCGCCGAGACGCAGGACATGCTCCAGCAGCTCCCTGGCAAATTCTTTCGGCTCCTGGGCCGAGATTTCCAGGATCAGCTCTTTCATCACTTCTTCCTCCCGCCCGAATTCCAGCGCGTCCAGCACCCCGTCGGTCACCATGATCAGGTAATCTCCGTCGTATAGTTTTCTGGAAGCCGTATCGAAATCCATCTGCTGCATCAGCCCTGCCGCCAGGCTGGTGGAGACAATGCTTTCCACCCAGGTGTCCCGTCGGATAAAAGTCGCCGCGGCGCCCGCTTTCAAAAAGCTGCACACTCCACTGTAAAGGTCAATGGAACAGAGATCCACGGTGGAAAACATTCCGTCGCCCCTCTGGAGCACCAGCGCGGAATTGATCATCCTCGCCGCTGTCTCCCTGGAAAACCCGGACCGCAGGAACTGTTCAAACAGCTCCACAACCGTCTCGCTCTCCCGGTTGGCGGCGAGACCGGAACCCATGCCGTCAGAAAGACAGAGGATAAAACGCCCGTCCTCACAGATGCAGCCATAATTATCCCCGGAAATGCTCTCATCATCCTTCGTCACCCGCGCCGATCCGTGCAGCACCTGGAATCCTGTGTCTTCCATAAACAAAACCGTCTGCAATTCCTGATTCAGCACTGCGGCGCCGTCCCGCACCGCCACCATTCTGGCGTCACACAGCTCCGACAGAAGTTCGGCGATCCGGTGCAGGGTCATCTGGCATCCCTTTTTTGCCCGCATGGTCATATAGATCTGCAGATGCTCCTGGGGCTTTTCCTGCAGCCACATTTTCTGGACAATGACTCCGCTCCTGCGAAGCTTCTTTTTCACTTTTTCTTCCAGTTCCTCAGGCACACTGTTCAGGCTGTAAATGTCCTGGGCGGTGTTGTTCATGATCCTCGCCACCTCATTCAGCTGCTCCGCCACCGCCAGCCGGTTTTCAATCAGCTTGTTGTTCCAGATCATGTTCTGCCGGACTTTTGCGTATTCCGTGTACAGCAGTTCCAGAAAACGCGCGCCGCTCAGGCAGTGGGAAATCCAGTCGCTTTTTGCCAGATCCTGCTGCTGTTCGTCACCTGAGGCGAAAGCTTCCAGAATCTCCATACACTGCTGCGTCGTCAGATGGTAGTATTGTTCCCAGCACCAGGAAGCCTTCGGGCATCGTTCACACAGTTTTTCTCTCTGACCGTCCAGGATCTGCTCCACCTGATCCCTGGTCAGATGTTCTCTTTTGCGCGGCATACGGTAAAAAGTGTCCGCCAGAGACTGAAACGAATCCGCATACCGTTCCATCCGCACCTTCTGCGGATGGTTGTCGTAGACCGCCACTTCCCGCCTGCTCTTTCTGGCCTCAAAAACAGTTTTTGCCATGTCCCTGACAACCAGCACCAGGCCGATCATGAACATGGCAACTACCCATTCCGGCATTTCAACAACTCCCCTTTCCCACATTCTTTCTCAAGGGAGTATTATAACCGTTTTCTCTATAAAACTATGTCGAAAGCAGGACAGGCGCCGGAAAAACTTTTCGTCAAAATCCCCGAACGTGTCCGTCTCCATGCAACCGTTCCGTCCGCCGCACCGTCATGCCCCAAAACTATTGTTCCCGGAACAGGATCTCATTTTCCTTCAGCAGTCCCAGTTTTTCCCTGGCAATCTTTTCTATGTACTCATCGCTCTGCATATACTGCTCCAGCTCCTGGATCTCTTCCGTTCTCCTGGTTTCATCCTCCAGCTGCTGCTCCAGCGTACTTTCTTTCAGACTGTTCTGCTGGATCTGCTGGTTCAGCGCATTGCCCCGCACCGTCACTGTGATCCCCATGGAACCTACGATCAATCCCATCACGAGCAGCGCCCTCTTTTCCCGGCCGCGCATTCTCCTGGCTCTCTTACGGGAGCTTTTTTTCTTATTACTCATACTTTTTCCCCTCCGGAACCCCTGCTTTGATCTTCTGCCTCGTTCTTCTGCTTCTTTTTACCGTTCGTTCTGTCCTTTTTTCTTTTCCTTTCCTTCGAATTTCAGGATGTAAAGGACAATATAGTCTTATTCTACATTTCTCCAGTTTAAATTTCAACCTTTTTCTCAGGTTTTTCAGTGCTTTTCTTGGAATATTCAGGATTCTCCCGATGATTTTCAGCACTTTTGTACCAAACCTGACATAAATCGGGCTCAGAGAGTATTTCCACGCCAAAGCGCCCAGGAACATTCCCACAAAAAGATACGCTCTCAGGCTTCCGCTGCTGACCGTATAAAAGTACCGGAAACTGTAAAGAGCTGCAAAGATCCAGAACAGCAGATCCCGAAGATCCACCGCCACCCGCCCACTCTTTCTCGCCAGCCGCCAGATGGTCAGACAGTCATAGACCCACACAAGCACCGCGCCATGAAAAAACGCCCGGGCAAACGCGGTCAGCTCATGGCTCATATACTGGCTCATTTCAGCGGAACAGTCGCGCCAGAAGCGCCTTGTCCTTCTGATTTTTTCTTCCGGAGTCGGAATAGATCAGACTGTCGATCTGCCCTTCTACATCGACCTCTCCCTCCTCCAGACAGAGCCGGCTCACATGCAGCCCCTTTCCGCGGATGGTCAGCATGCCCGCCGTTGTCGCCAGCAGGATCTCATGGTCGTCAAAACTATATACATCGGAAATCCCCGTCATCTTCCCCTGCGCCCGGTCCTGAAACTTCAGCTCATGTGATCTTGCAGTTCCCGGTTCCATACAAAAAAGCCCTCCCTATAATGGTCTGTGTTCCATTATATGAAAGGGCTTTTTCTTTTATACTACAGGTAACGGTACAGTTCCTGTGCTTCTTCTTTTTTTACGGTCTCCTGTACATTCAGGACTTCCACCTTGACAGCCTTGCTGCCGAACTGGATTTCCAGAACATCACCGGCCTTTACCTGTGCCGACGCTTTCGCCGGTCGGTCATTGATCAGCACACGCCCTGCGTCGCATGCCTCGTTTGCCACCGTGCGGCGCTTGATCAGCCTGGAAACCTTTAAAAATTTATCTAATCTCATAAATCTTTAATTAGTTCATCATATCCTTTAAAGCTTTTCCTGCTTTGAATTTCGGAGTCTTGGAAGCTTTGATCTGCATGGTCTCGCCAGTCTGCGGATTTCTTCCTTCTCTAGCTGCTCTCTCGGAAACTTCGAAGGTACCAAAGCCTACCAGCTGAACTTTCTCACCTTTCTTTAATTCTTCAGCTACAACATCGATAAATGCCTTTAATGCTGCCTCTACATCCTTCTTGGATAAATTGGTCTGTTCAGCCATAGCTGCAACTAATTCTGTTTTGTTCATGAGTATAATTCCTCCTGTGTTTTCTTTCTTACGATTGTTTTCCAGCCGCCGGTTTCTTCTTCCTGACAAAATCCCGGGTTACGATTTTTTCCGGACTATGCGGCCGATCTCAAAACCAGTACCATCCATTTGAAAAATCTTACTGTTTCTATCGGATGTGACTAGTATTAACATTCGGACTGCACTTATACTTGCAGACACCGTAAATACGTTAAGAATAACTCTCTCCATATTTATATACCTAACGCATCTGTTTGTCAAGAAAAATACACATTTACGAGACATTTTTGTTAGATTTTCTTACGATTTACTGCCTCTGTCCAACGAAGTGTTTTCGTGCGGTATGAAACCAAAATCCAGAATCAGCCGGACGGTTTCCTCCTGTCATCCAGCCTTGCTTCCAGCGTATCCTTCAAAGCCTGCTCCCCGTTCACTCCCGACAGGCGCAGCAGATTGCAGATCTCATAGAGCAGTTCTCCTCCGGATTCCGCGGCTTCCCGACCGTCAACGGCTTCCATCACTTCGCGCAGCAGCTCCTGTGCTCTCTGGCAGGACGCTTCCCGATCCCCGCCGGTTCCGTCATATTTTTCCAGCTTTTTCTGCACCTTCTGGGTCCGCAGCAGCGCCGGAAAACAGTGAGGAATCCGGTCCATTTCCTCCTGCGGCGTCTCCGCCGGCTTTTCTTCCCGTTTCAGCGCATCCCAGTCCCGCTTTTCCTTCCTGCCTTCGTCGTCCGGAAACACATGAGGATGGCGGTGGACCATCTTGCGGCTGATCCCGCCGGCAACATCCGCAAGCGTGAACGTTCCTTCCTGCCGTCCGATCTCGCTGTGCAGCATCACCTGAAACAGCAGGTCCCCCAGCTCCTCCTGCAGTTCCGCGGTTCCTCCGCCCTGCTCCAGTATGTTGACCGCATCCACGGTCTCATAAGCTTCCTCGATCAGAAACGGCTTCAGTGAAGTGTGCGTCTGCGCCCGGTCCCAGGAACAGCCGTTTTCCCCGCGCAACGCCTGCACCACGTCGTACAGCTCTCCCAGGCGCTCCATCGCCTGCTGTTTTTCTCCCTGATTCACAGACGGGCAGCTTTCGCTGCCCGCCTGCAAAGTATGATTCTCCTTTCTCATCACATCATTTTATCGATCATACCCAGAACTTCTTCGCCGAGTTTCTCAGACTTCGCATCTGCATCCTCCAGAGAAGTTCCCTTGATTCCATAGTAGAATTTTACCTTTGGCTCTGTTCCGGACGGACGAACGCAAAGCCATGCGTCGTCGGTCATATCGAAGTACAGAACGTTGGACTTCGGAAGGCCTGTCGGGCATACCTCTTTGGTCTCCAGATTTGTGATCTTGTCTTCCTTGTAATCGCGGAAAGATGTCACCTTGTAATCGCCTACCTGAGTCGGCGGATTCTTTCTCAGTGTATCCATGATCTCCTGGATCTTCGCCAGTCCTTCGATACCCTTCAGTGTAATGGATTTTACGCTGTCTTTGTAATAGCCGTAACGCTCGTACATCTCGATCATCGCATCCCACAGGGTCATGTTTTTCGTCTTGTAATATGCCGCACACTCACAGAGAGCCATCGTCGCAACGATCGCGTCTTTGTCTCTTGCATGTGTTCCGATCAGGCAGCCGTAGCTCTCCTCAAATCCGAACAGATAAGTACCTTTTCCGCTGGTCTCAAAGCCCAGGATCTGCTGTCCGATAAATTTGAATCCGGTCAGCACCTCGATCAGGCGCACACCATAATATCTTGCGATCGCGTCCGCCATATTGGTGGTAACGATGGTCTTGATCAGCGCGCCGTCTTCCGGCAGTCCCTGCAGTTCTTTCTTCTGCCCGATCTCATAATCAGCCAGCAGGCATCCGGACATATTTCCGGTCAGCGGATGGTATTCTCCGGTCTTGGAATCTTTCACATAAACACCGAGACGGTCCGCATCCGGATCAGTAGCCAGTACCAGATCCGCATCCACTTCTTTTGCCAGCTTCAGTCCCAGCTCAAACGCCTCTGCCGCTTCCGGGTTCGGATAGCTTACAGTTGGGAAATTGCCGTCCGGCAGTTCCTGCTCCGGAACCACATAGACATTCTCAAATCCCAGCTCTTTCAGCACGCGGCGTGCAGGGATATTTCCGGTTCCATGGAGCGGTGTATAAACGATCTTCAGTTCTTTTGCCATCGCTTTGATGGAATCCATATGGAGTACCTGACTCTTCAGCTCCTCGATATAGGAATCGTCAATCGCCTGTCCGATTACTTCGTACAGTCCGGCTTTTTCCGCATCCTCTCTGGACATGGTCTTCAGTGTACTGTAATCGGTGATTGCTTTTACCTCAGCCATAATACCGGTGTCATGCGGCGGAGTGATCTGCGCGCCGTCCTCCCAGTATACTTTGTATCCATTGTATTCCGGCGGATTGTGGCTGGCGGTAATGTTGATTCCCGCAATGCAGCCCAGCTTTCTTACTGCGTAGGAAAGTTCCGGAGTCGGACGTAAAGATTCAAAGATGTAAGCCTTGATTCCGTTGGCAGCCAGGCAAAGAGCTGCTTCATTGGCAAATTCCGGGGACATATGACGGGAGTCGTAAGCAATCGCAACGCCCTTGCTCTGTCCGTTCACAGAAGCGATATAGTTCGCCAGACCCTGGGTCGCTTTGCGCACAACGTAGATATTCATACGGTTGGTACCTGCACCGATCACACCGCGCAGGCCCGCGGTACCGAACTCAAGCTCTGTGTAAAAACGCTCCTTTATCTCATTCTCATCATCTGCGATCGCACGCAGTTCTGCTTTTGTGTCCTCATCGAAATAAGGATTGTTTAACCATGATTCGTAGATCTCTTTGTAATCCATTTCGTACCTCCAATAATTCCCTAAATGCTTTCAGGTTTTCTTTTCCTTTTAAGTTACATTCTACCAAAAACCCGTTTAGAAATCCATATTTTTTATAAAATTTAGCCAGTTTTTCTTCTGCGATTTGATTTGCTCCAGCTTTTCGATATTTTTCTGGGAAATCCACGCCTTATTTCCCCCATAATAGTGGTTTGCCAGCTTCCAGTATTTCCACGGATAGGACAGGCGCAATCGGAGATTCTGCCGTTCAGATGCCTGAAGGGGCTGCACTTTTTCATAGGCGGAGAGGATTTCCGAACCAACCTTCAGATCCCAGCTGTGTTTTTCCAGAATCTTCCGCATAAAATGATAGAGATCTGCCTCCGGCAGATCAAAGTTCCACTTATCGAAATGGATCACGGTATCCTGACCGCCGCTGAAGAGGATGTTGTGCTGGTTGAATTCGCCATGGCAGATATTTCCCCTCTGGCGTGCCTGTTCCCGAAGCTGCTCATAGTCCGACTGTTTCAGTTCCTCCACCGCAGCCTCACCCTGTTCCAGAAATTCATCCGCGCTTCCAAGGAGCAGTTTCTCGAACGTATTCTTTTTCTGCTTTTTGGAAATATATTTTTTAATCTTCCGGATCTCCGCGTTATGTCTGGCGCACTCGCTGATCAGAGATTCCTTTTCATACTCTTTCTGCAGCGGCAGACAGGCTGCCTTATGTAGACGTGCCATTGCGGACGTGGCTCTTCGGATTTCCGGAATGCTGCGCGTATCGCATTCCTTTCCGGGATGCCATTCCCTGACCACATAGAACATGCCGTCCTCCCCCTGGGAGACCAGCTCGCCTGTCTCGTTCCGCAGCGGACAGTCCGTCTGCACCGCCCCGGAGCGCATCAGCTGTTCCTGCAGCTGACACTGCAGTTCCAGTTTGTTTCTGGCTCCTCCGAATTCCTGGATGCTTTTCCATCCTGTCTCCGTCTCACACAGCATGGCTCCCCGGCCTTTGCAGGTTGTGATTGCCGTCAGGCCATACTGACTTAATACCCCCACTCCATTATCGTACAAGAAAAGCTCCTCCTTTGCGTTATCGTCTTTCTATAAGTATGCGGACGCGCCGGAAAAAATGTTATGGGGAACAAAACCGGAAACAATGGTATAAATTATGTACCCTTTTGGAATGCTCGTTTCCAAAAGGGTGCATGTGGTTCATAAAGGGATTTAAGCAGACGGTTGTTTAGCCAAATTCATGTCCCGGAATACCACTGTTGGAAAATGTCAGCCCTTCAACAGGTGCATATCCAGATATCTGCATATACACAGCATCCGGAAGTGTATTGGAATTGTCTGGGAACGTAAATGTCAGATCGTAGTCTTTTCCATCATAAACCGCTTTTGTTCCATCTTCAGTAAAAACGGCTGTATGCTTGCGGAAAACAAGATCTTCTGTTTCCTGATTGGTATCAAAATGATATTCAAAATAATAGATGGAAAAATCAAAAGATGTTGCCGTGATATTGGAAGTTTTAACAATATATCCTTTATTTCCTATATCCGGATCTGCACTTCGCAGCTGCTCCTATATATATTCCCCACCATAAACATTGACTGTAGTATGATTTTGTATTATATTTGCAGAAAAATTTTGTCAATATCTCCATAAGACTTTTTATCTTAAATTATTTTTACAGTTGATAAAAACTGTTCTCGTCCAATAAGTTTACAATTCATCTATTCCAAATCACCACTGGTCATAGTATAATAAACTCAACAATAAATCGGAAGTTATAGAGGATAACTATCCTATGATAGGATATAAAAACCAATTTGGAATTCAGGGAGGAAACTATGGCTTTAAAATTAATAAAACTTACGAAAGAATATGAAAAACAGCTGAGTGAAATGATCGATGAGTGGATATTGGACCAGGAAATCAATCACACCAATCGCTCGCCATGGGCAATCTTTAAAAATGATTATCACGATTTCGATTACTATCTCGAACACCTGGAATTAAAAGAAGCTACCGAAGGCTTGGTTCCAGATTCGGTATTCTTTCTGTTGGATGAAGCCAGGGACAGACTGCTTGGTGCAGTAAATATCCGTCACTATCTCAATGATTCTCTGCTAAAAGAGGGTGGTCATATTGGAGATGGAATCAGACCCAGTGAAAGAAGGAAGGGTTATGCGACGGAAATGATTCGTCTGGCATTGATGGAATGTAAGAAGCTGGGGATCGATAAAGTGCTGATGACATGTGACAAGGAAAATATTGCTTCAGCTAAATCCATTATAAAAAACGGCGGCATACTTGAAAATGAGTTCGTGAATTCGGATGGCAAGGTAGAACAAAGATATTGGATTTCCATTTGAGGCTGATTCACCCCTCATTTATCGGGAGGTCAAACGGAACGAAAATGAGTGTCAGATCAAAACAAATTCTCTCCACTCCCTATGTCAACTTGCCACCCAAGAACACCTTGCACACCAAGACTGTTCCTGTTCAGTAAATTCACAATTGATCTATTTCCAAAAGCAGGCGGTCATTGTATAATAAAACCAGCATCAAATCAGCATATCTATGGAGGTGAGTGTCTTGAAGAGCTTAATTAGATTGACGGACTACGATGTAAATGATATTTTCGATATATTTGCACTGACAGATGTGAATCATCCATGTGATTATGGATCATATTCAAGCACGTTAAATTCAGCGCCCTTTTATCTTTGGATTCTGTTAAATGCCATATGCCTTGTTTTCCCCGCGCTCAATGTTTTTATTGTAGGCATTGTTTTGAAAAAAAAGAATTCCTGTTTGTAAAACAATGACAAATTCAGAAAGGAATAGGAAAATGCAAAAAATTCCGTTAAAGCATGTGAAGATCATCGGCTGGACTTCCTTGATCCTTGGCATTCCTGGCTGATTATCGCCGCACTTTTTGAACTGCTGGCAGCAATTATCTTTCTCGCTCTTTTTAACCGCTGTCCCCATTGCGGACACTTTTTGGGGCACGCTGGCGGAGGCACATACTGTCCCTATTGCGGAGAAAAACTGAATGGATAGATTTGCGGAGGAGGAATGCTCTTATGGAGAAAAACGAAAAATGGCTGCAATGGGCAGTTGAACTTCAAAGTTTAGCACAGGCAGGTTTATTTTATTGTAAAGATAACTATGACCTTGAAAGATATGAGCGTATCAGAGAAATATCCGCAGAAATGATCAGTTATCAGTCAGAAATACCACTTGAAAAGGTAAAAGATTTATTCTGCAGTGACGTGGGATATCAAACACCTAAAATAGATACGCGAGCGGCTATCTTTAAAAACGGAAAGATATTGCTTGTACATGAAACAAACGGCACCTGGGCACTGCCCGGCGGCTGGGTAGACGTGAATGTTTCCGTTGAGGAAAATACGATAAAGGAAGTGAAAGAAGAAGCGGGACTTGATATCAGAGTGAAACGGATCCTCGCAGTTCAAGACAGAGAAAAGCATAATCTGCCCATTTATGCCTATAAGGTATGCAAAATTATTGATGAATTGCCTTGTCTTGCAGAAGAAAAAAATAACAGAGAACAGATAGAAATGTGTTTCAAGGCAATGCAGTCAGAAACGTGGGAAGCTTTATATGATTAAATCCTCCTTTATGTTCCAGTTAGCAGACACATTATCAAAACAGATGGGAAAGGCACCCTTGGCTTCCGTTACGCCGGTTTCCATGTACCCGGATGAGCAAGGGTATTCCGGCGCAGAACTGGTCCGGCATTCATTTATCTCTATCCTGTATTGGCACAATACAACCGGGGATCCGCTGCAAGACTGGACCGTTTATTGTCCATTCTTTGCATAGGTTAAAGGAGCATTCAGAATCCCGTTTTTCCTCAAAGGCACCGTTTAAAGGTACCATTTCATCTTCTCCCGGATCGCGCGCATCAGACAGTTTACCACATAATAGGTGGTTTCATAGTGCATGTATTCCAGGGTATGCTCATCGAAGAGCACGGACAGCTGTGCCGGGAATTCCTCGTCGGAAAGATAGAACCGCAGGCGCAGCGGAAAAAATGGATAGACTGGAATCTCAAAACCAATGTCGCCGCAGGCAACTTCGGTTCCGCCCAGTTCCCGGCAGGCTGCACGGTAGGCGTCCGGATATTGATCAAAATATCCGGCGTCACCGGTTACGGTATTGTCTCCAAGACCATTGTTCTGCCCTACGCCGGGAAGGCTGTTGACCAGACACCAGCGGCCGGTGAGCGACGCTTCTGGTTTTGAATAACAGAGGATGTCATAGATTGACAGGGTTTCCATATAATCCGCCTGCTCCGTCTGTATTTTTTCCGCATCGTTTCCGTGCTCTGGTGCCGGACAGCCGGAAAGCAGGCGTTCCACCTCTCCCGTCTGACGGCTGATCCGATATTCCGAGCCCACAAAGGGAAGGTAGATATAATCCCGATCGTGTTTCAGCCGGAACCGCCGGATCATTATCTCCTGATCATATTTCAGAAATTCCGGGCGGATTTTTTCCTTTGCGTATTCATAATTATTTCTTACTTGCGTTTTTCTTTCATTTTTCATTTGAAGTCCCCTTCTCCTGACGGCATTCCGCCGCAAACAGCGGGCTGCACGGACTGATTTTGGACAACTCCTCAAAAACGAGTCGCGCAGATAGCAGGAATGAATTTTCAAACAGCATATCCGGATGGTAGCCCGGATAGGGAAAACCTCCGTTATACCTTCCTTCAAAGTTATGTTTCAGGCTTCTGTAGCAGATCGCAAGATCCTGCCAACGGTCTGCCTTTCCTGCTTTTCCCAGATCAATAAATCCGCTGATCCGATCCCCGTCCGCAAAAATATTGGGCATACTGAAGTCTCCGTGGGAAAAGACAGGTTCTTCCGGGGGACGGTTCGTTTCCAGCCACCGGAGGAGTTCTTCCGGTCCGGAAAAACCATTTTCCCCGAAAGTTTCTTCCTCCACATTATCGAGATCCACCAGGCCATTTTCCACATTGTATCTTGCCACCTTCAGCTGAACGTCCAGCGTACTGTCACAGGGGCAGTCTGTGATGTCTACCTCCCACAACATTCTCAGTCCCTGACAGACGATCTCCAGCAGACGTTCCGGATCTTTCATATAAGTATCTTCACAGATCATTTTTCCGGAAATCCTGGTCATCAGACAGCAGGCTTTATCTCCCACAATTTCATATGCCAGGATTTCCGGCACCGGTATTTTATGTGCCAGCCACCGGCAGACCCGGTATTCATTGTCCGCCTCCGGGGATACTCTCTGTATTTTCAGCACCCTGTCTTTTGCCGTCAGTACCCGCGAACCGGACATTCCGATATAATTTTCTTCCCACGCACGACCATCCAGCCATGTTTGTATCTGTTCCGGTATCCCCTTCATGTCATTTCTCCCGGTTTTTCAGATAACCTTTCGCAAATTTTTTCAGGATTTCCGGATCATTGCGGGAAGGTTCCTCCAGCACCTCATACAGCGCCGCTTTCAGAATCTCTCCCACCAACGGGCCAGGCTTCACACCGAGTGCAATCAGATCCTGTCCTTTCAGTTTCAGATCTTTCTGACTGATGCACTGCTTTTCCTCCAGGATCTTTTCGCTGGTCTTCCGCACTTTTTCGATCCGCTCCAGCTTTTCTTCTCTCCGGTACTCACTCTGCGCCATCGTATCCGCATACTGCACATCCAGAAGCTTCTCAAACAGCTCCGGCGTCACCTTGCTCATAATCCGTCGGATCACTTTCGCGTCTGCGTTCATCCTGCAGTCATGCCACTGGATCAGCACCGTAGCCTTTCGAATGGTATCATTGTCGAATTTCAGCCTTTTCAGGATCTGCTTCGCCAGTTCCACACTGGCTCTGCCATGGCCTTTGAAATGGTCCACGCCGTGTTCATCCGTCGTACGGCACTCCGGTTTTCCCATATCATGGAGAAGCATCGTCCAGCGCAGAACCTTGTCCGCAGGAACATAACGCATACTCATAAGGGTATGTTCTCCCACGCTGCAGCAGTGATGGGGATTGTTCTGCGGCGTTTCCATCAGCCGATCAAATTCCGGCAGGATCACTTTTGTGATCCCTGTTTCCCACGCCGTCTTCAGATATTCCGGACGGTCGGAAACCAGCAGTTTTGTCAGTTCCACCGCAATCCGCTCCGCACTGATATGCTCCAGCGTCGGCGCAAGTTCCCGGATCGCCTGTTCCGTCTCCCCGTCGATCCGGAAGCCCAGCTGCGCGCTGAACCGGACCGCCCGCAGGATTCTCAGCGCATCCTCCCCGAACCGTTCCCTGGCGATCCCCACGCAGCGGATCGTTTTACTCTGCAGATCCCGCATTCCCCCGTACAGATCCACCAGCCCGGTCTGATCGTTGTACGCCATCGCATTGATCGTAAAATCCCTGCGCTTCAGATCTTCCTCCAGATTTCTGGTAAATTCCACACTTTTCGGATGGCGGGAATCTTCATATTCTCCGTCGATCCGGTACGTTGTCACTTCATGGGCATGACTGCCTGCGAGCACTGTCACGGTTCCATGCTTCAGTCCCGTATCCACCGTCCTTTGAAATACTTTCTTTACCTCATAGGGCGTCGCCGACGTGGTGATATCCCAGTCGTCCGGAACCCTCCCGAGAATGCTGTCACGGACACATCCGCCCACCGCATAGGCTTCATAGCCCTTTGCCTGGAGGCTGTCAATGACCATTTTTACACTTGCCGGAAGCTTTATCTTCAAATCTGCCTCACTCCTTTTCTCTCTGATAACGAATAACAGCCTGTATGAAAATTCCTTTCGCGGACCTTTCTCATACAGGCTGAACTCTCTCTGAATCTATAAGTCGATTTCCACATTTCTTCCGGTGTGCTGGTAATGATAATACCTTACACCGGCCGCGTCCATCATTCGCTTGGAAGCGATCACTCCCGCTGTGTCCGCATATTTGTCACATTCATAGATCACGGTCCGGATCCCGGACTGGATGATCGCTTTGGCACACTCATTGCAAGGAAACAGGGTAACGTAGATTTTCGCCCCCTCCAGGCTTCCTCCACGATAGTTGAGGATCGCGTTCAGCTCGCTGTGTGTGCTGTACAGATATTTACTCTTCAGCGGATCTTCCGCCTCCCTCGCCCAGGGAAACTCATCATCGGAACATCCGATGGGAAACCCGTTGTAGCCCATGGACAGAATCTTGTTGTCCGAGCTGACAATGCAGGCTCCCACCTGTGTATGGGGATCCTTGGAACGGAGGCCGGAAAGCTTCGCGACCCCCATAAAGTATTCGTCCCAGGTCAGATAATCCTGTCTTTTTCCCGCCATTTTCATCCTTCTTTCTGCTCTCTTTCACCGGGAACCTGTTTATTTCGTTCCGAAAATACGGTCGCCGGCATCCCCAAGGCCCGGTACAATATAGCCGTGGTCATTGAGATGATCGTCCAGCGCTCCGATGAAGATATCCACATCCGGATGCTCTTCCTGCATCCGTTTTACACCTTCCGGCGCCGCGATGATGCACATGAAATGAATCTTTCTCGCGCCTTTCTGTTTCAGCATGGTGATCGCTGCCGCAGCCGATCCGCCGGTAGCCAGCATCGGGTCAGTCACGAAAATCTCACGATTGGCGATATCGGATGGAAGCTTGCAGTAATATTCCACCGGCTCCAGCGTCTCCGGATCACGGTACAGACCGATATGCCCCACTTTCGCTGCCGGTATCATTGCCAGCATTCCCTCTACCATTCCAAGTCCCGCACGCAGGATCGGCACCACCGCCATTTTCTTTCCCGCAAGCTGCTGCGCCGTCATTTTGCTGATCGGCGTCTCAATCTCCACCGGCTCCAGCGGCAGATCCCTGGTCGCTTCGTAGCACATCAGCATCGCTACCTCACTGATCATTTCGCGAAATTCTTTGGAACTGGTATCCTTTCTGCGGATGATCCCGATTTTATGCTGGATCAGCGGATGATCCATAACAACTGTTTTTGCCATCTTTTTTCTCCTTTGTTCTTCTCTATGGCTGCCCTGTCCCGCAGCTTCAAAAGTTTCTCACGTTTCTTACTCTTCGGGGTGCTCGATCAGGTGAATCCTTCTCGTATGACGCTCCTCACCGGAAAACGGTGTGTTCAGGAAGGTATCCACAATCTTCACGGCAAGTCCCGGTCCGACCACGCGTCCTCCCATAGCCAGTACATTGGCATCGTTGTGCAGGCGGGTCGCTTCCGCACAGAAGCAGTCCGTACAAAGCGCCGCGCGGATTCCCGGCATCTTATTCGCCGCAATGGAAATGCCGATTCCGGTTCCGCAGATCAGGATTCCCTTGTCGCAGGTACCCTCAAGGATCGCATTTCCTACTTTTCTCGCGTAAACCGGATAGTCCACAGCCTCCGTGCTGCTGCATCCGAAATCTTTATACTCCAGTCCCTTGCTGTCCAGATATGCCTTTACCTCCTGCATCAGTTCATATCCGCCATGGTCACATCCAAGTGCTATCATCGTTTCAGTTCCTCCTCATTCAGTTTTACCACAATGCCGGAGATCATATTTTCCAGCATCTCATAACATTTTCCATAGGATGTCAGCGGCTCTCCAAACACCGGCTCCACCTCTTTGTTCATCTGAAGAAACTCCGAGATGGTATAGACATCCTCTGCTTCCGGATATTCCTCCTGCAGTTTTTCCTTATACTCTTCCTCCATGGTCAGTATCAGTGTGCCTTCCTGCACGTCCTCTGCCGAAAAGGCCGCCGACGCATGGTCTTTGGCGGTATATCCGTTGCTGATCAGTACAGCTTCTGCCTTTTGATTGATGGGTTGGGGAAACAGTACCACCAGTCCGCGGGAATCGATCTCAATGGGACGAAACATCTGTTTCGTCTTCATGATCACTTTCGCCATCGGTGCTCTGGAGGTGTCGTCCGCATCCACAAAAATCAATCTGTTATAATGTTTCACGTTCCTTACCTCTGATTCACGGTAACAGCAAAGATTCCCCACTGTTACATGTTACGCTTCTATCAGCTTGTGTCCTGCAGCTTTCAGAAGACGGTTCATAATTGCCTGTCCCATATCCGGGGTATCAAATGCCTCCGAATAGATGAGCTCCACCTGATCGTCATCAAATTCCCGGAGGATTCCGTACAGATGCCGGGCGATGGAAGACTCGTCCGCCCGCGCGCCGATACTTTTCACATCGCCTTCCGGATACTCCGCCCTGGTTTCATCGGTGCAGATAATCCCAACACGGACGCCCTGCCCGATCTGCTGCTTTGTCAGGTCACGGATTTTGGACACAACCTTTTCCGTGCTTCCTTCCACAATGGTCAGTTCCGCCTTCGGCGCATAATGCTTGTAGCGCATTCCGGGAGCTTTGGGCCGCACATGGGGCTGTTCCGCCAGAATGCCCGGATCCACTTTTACCTCGCCCAGGATTTCTTCCAGTCTCTTCTGGTTCAGATAGCCGGGACGCAGGATCATAGGCGTTTCCTCGGTGAAATCCACGATCGTGGACTCCAGTCCGATATCCACCATTCCTCCGTCAAGAATGCAGTTGATCCTTTCACCCAGATCCTCCTCCACATGAGCTGCAGTCGTCGGACTCGGCCTTCCGGAAGTATTTGCACTTGGTGCCGCGACAAAACCGCCCGCCGCGATGATCAGCGCCTGCGCGATCTTGTTGCTCGGAAAGCGCACCGCCACCGTGTCCAGTCCGCCGGTGGTCTCATAAGGAACCACTTCCGTCTTTTCCAGGATCATGGTCAAAGGACCGGGCCAGCAGGTCTTCGCCAGTCGCCAGGCTTTCTCAGGGATATTCCGCGCAACCGTCTCCAGGTCCTCCAGTCTCGCAATATGCACGATCAGAGGATTGTCGCTTGGCCTGCCCTTCGCCGCGTAAATCTTTCTGGAAGCAGTGGCATCCAGCGCGTTCCCTCCAAGACCGTACACGGTTTCTGTCGGAAATGCCGCCAGCCCGCCGGTTTTCAGGATTTCTCCCGCCTTTTGTATGGCTTCCTCATCCAGTTCTTCTTCTGTCATTCTGGCAACCCATGCCTTCATCTCTTTCTCTCCCTGTTTCTTTTTTTGTTACTATTCACAACCTCTGTCCCGATTATACCATTCGGAAAGAAAAATGGAAACCTCTTTTTTCAGATAATAGGCGCTAAGAAAACACTGCAGAAAACCGTACTCCCGAAGGATCTCCGGTTTTCTGCAGTGTCCTGGCTGCCGTTATCTTCTGCAGTTTGATGGTAACTGTTCCGTCCGTGGAACCGTCCCGTCTGATTTACTGCTCGACTTTTTCCATGATCTCATTTTTCAGAGTATCGATCAGTTCAAAGATCTTCTCCTGTGCCTGGTCTTTCTCCACCATAAATTTGAAGCGTTTGTCGCGGGTCACGATCTCCACATTGCCTTCCTTCATATTTCTCGGGCTGACAACCACGCGCACCGGAACGCCCAGCAGATCCGCGTCAGAGAACATTGCACCCGGACGCACATCTCTGTCGTCATAGATGACTTCCACATGTTTTTTCTGAAGGTCTGCATACAGCTGATCCGCGTATTCTTTGCACTCCGCATCGTCCACACGAAGACAGCAGATATGAACCTCCCATGGTGCGATGGTGATCGGCCAGATCGGACCATACTCGTCGTGGTGCGCCTCGCAGACGGAAGCCGCCAGACGTCCGACGCCGATACCGTAGCATCCCATGATCGGGTACTGCTCTTCGTTGTTCTTATCGATATACTTCATTCCCATGCTCTTGGTGTATTTGGTTCCCAGCTGGAAGATATTTCCTACCTCAACGCCGCGGTGTACACGGATCATCGGTTTGCCGCATTTCGGGCAGATGCCGCCGTCACGGATCTTTGTAAAGTCATGGAACTCCGGTTCCTGTCCAAGGTCGCGGGCAAGATTCAGCCCTACATAATGGTAATCTCTCTCATTGGCGCCGCAGGACATATATTCAATTCCCTTCAGAGACTGGTCATACAGAACCGTCACATCCTGATTCAGCTGGTACGGTCCGATAAATCCAGCTACCAGGATGCTGTCATCCTCGATGTTCGCCGGATGGATATGATCGCCGATAAAGTTCGTGATCTTCGTCTCATTTGCCTCCATATCTCCGCGCATGAAGACTACGACAAAGCTGTCGTCACTGTTCTTCTGGTAGACAACCGCCTTGCAGGTATTTTCAATCGGAAGGTTCAGCGCCTTTGTAACGTCTTCGATGGTGCTCAGGTTCGGCGTATAAACTTTCTCCAGTTCCGCCATCGCTCTGTCATTTCCGGAATTGTCCACCAGGTTCTCTGCCGCTTCCATGTTTGCCTTATAATCACAGCCGTCACAGATAGCGATGGAATCCTCTCCGATCGGGGTCAGCAGCATATATTCATGGGAAACACTTCCTCCCATCATACCGGAATCAGATTTTACCGCAACCACATCCGGAACACCGGCTCTCGCAAAAATACGATGGTACGCATCGTAGCAGATCTGATAGTAACGCTCCAGATCTTCCTGTGACGTATGGAAGGAATAGGCATCCTTCATGGTAAATTCACGCACGCGGAGCAGACCTGCTCTCGGTCTCGCCTCATCACGGAATTTTGTCTGAATCTGATAGATCATAAACGGATACTTGGTGTAGGAGTTCGCATATTCTCTTACCAGATGTACGGATGCTTCCTCGTGAGTCATTCCAAGAACCATGCTGCTGTTGTTGCGGTCACGGAAACGTACCAGCTCCGCGCCGACGCTCTCAAATCTTCCGGACTCCTCCCAGAGTGAACCTGGAAGCACAACCGGGAACATCACTTCCTGGCCGTCGATCGCATCCATCTCTTCGCGGATGATCCGCTCGATCTTGGAAGTCACCCGTTTGCCCGGAGTGAACAGAGAATAGATACCGTTTGCCACATACTTGATATATCCGCCCTTGACCATCAGCGCATGGCTGTCGATCACGCAGTCGGCGGGTTTTTCTTTGAATCTTTCACCAACTAATTTTGAAACCTTCATTGCTTTCATCCTCTTCTCATTTTTTTCCAAAGCCGCGCTTTGGACATGTATAATCTATTATAAACCTGTTCACTTCCTTATGTAAATACCTTTTTGATCTTCTTTGTATGAAGAACCATCTGTTATAAAAATTGCAACAAATACAAATATCATGAAACCTTATGAACGACGTTTTGCAATGGCTGCAATGAAATTGAGCAACGAATCAGGCATTCCCATTGCATTTCACTGTCCATTTAATACTTTCTTCCATTATAATGAAATGCTGCAAATGGGAATGGATCCAAACCGGCTGATCATTTGTCATTTTGAAAAACAATACACCAGAATGTCGGAAGACGAATTATTTTTCTATGCGGATAAAATCGTGTACAGTGGATCCTATCTTCAATTAAATGATTTTGGGACAAAATATCATTCCCCAAAAGCGCAAAGTGCTTTTCGACTGCTGAAAAAATTATTGGATGCCGGAAAATAGGATAAAATATTATTGAGTTCAGACTGTAATTGGACCTGGAAAAAAGGAGAACCTGAATTTAACCCGGGCAATTTGAATATGGGATATAACTACTTATTTATGGTTTGGTACACAAAAAGCAGAAAAAATCAGTATCTGCCCTCCCTCTTAACCGGAGTTTCCGTGTTCTCTGTCTGCCCCTGCCGGATTCTCCGAACTTCCGGAAGCGCGAACTTCCAGCGGAAAATCCGGTAAACCGGGCGATGTCCGATGTCCAGCAGATAGTAATCCACCGCTCCGATAAAAAGGAGCGCCACCCCTGAGAGAAGAAACCAGTACAACGTATAGCGGGGACAGATCAGATTGGCGCACATGCTCATCCATTCGTCCCGGTAATCCCACATCCGGATCCCCAGAACTTCCAGAGAGAACAGACCGGCGGCCAATTCCAGAGCGGTAATGATGACCGCTCCGATCAGCATTTGCACAGGGAGCTGTAATTTCCACATCCCATGGCGCAGCAGAAATCCGATCACCACCATAACGATTCCGCCGGTCAGGCCCATCAGCCGGAAGCTGTAGCCGCGGAACGTCACTTCCAGCGCCAGATAAACGCAGTAACCGGTCAAAAATAAGAGCGAATACCGCAGCAGTCCTTTCTTCCATCCCAACATACCAATCTCCTTCTTTTCCGCAAAACCTTTTTCTTCTGTTTCTTTCTGTCTTCTGCCCCACCAGACTTTCCGCGCTGATCAAAAAGCACAAAAAAACAAGAGACACAACCTTGTTTCAGTATCTCTTGTTTTCATCTTCAATATTCTGTTCCATGGCTTCTGCCAGATATTGTAACAGTTCAGCCAACTGAACCGTTACGGCATCCGCCCATGAAAAATCTTACTTTTCCTTAATTAAAGCACCTCCATCTGGTGCTGCTGCCGGTATTCCTTCGGCGACACGCCATACTCTCTTTTGAATCTCCGGTAAAAACTGGTGTAATCGGAAAATCCGAACTGCTGGCAGATCTGTCCGATGGGCTCGTCTCCAAGGATCGCGTCTTTGCAGGCGTCCAGTCTCTTTCTTGTGATATACTGGTGGGCCGACATCCCTACCTTATCTTTAAATAGGTGCGCAATGTAATATTTATTCAGAAAAAACTGGCTGGCCAGCCGTTCCAGGGACAGATCTTCCTCCAGATGGGAAGCGATGAAATTGCAGATTGTCTGGTAAACCTCCTCCTCACCTTTCGCCACCTTCTTGTGATTCTGCTCATATACCATGCGATTCATCACCATCAGCAGTTCATTCAGCTTCAGATACAGAAAAGTCTGCTTGCCGTATCGGTCGCCCCACTGTTCCTCGATCATCCGGAACGCCATACCCTGCAGCTGGTTGGCAAGGATCGGATCGAACTGGTACAGATACTGTTTATTCAGTCTGGCTCTCTGAAACAGGTAGCCATAATCCTCCGACCGCAGCAGCAGTCCTTCCAGATAACTCGCCGAAATCCAGAGTACGATCCTGCGGTAAGGCTTTTCTCTGTTCCGGATCCGCAGAAAATGTACAACTCCGGGAGGAATCACCAGAACCTCACCGGGTTTCGGCCAGAAAACCTGTTCCTCGGCGTTCATCTCCGCATCGCCTTCCAGAAAAAAGTAGATTTCGTAATAATTGTGGGAATGCGCCCTCACCGGAGACAGATTGTAATCATTATAATAATAAATTTCATAATCCTTCTCCTCCATGTACTGGCGTTTTTTCCATTCCGTTTCAAACCGTTTTTTCTTCAATATCCTTTGTCCTCTTTCTGCCTGATATCCTTCTGATTTTTGTAACCGTTCATCCAGATGAGCGGTTACCTGATTTTTCGTTTAATTTGTATAATTTTCAGGTCGATTGCATATCCTTTTCCCACATAATACCTCAACACCGCAATTTTTGCAATACATAGCACAATTTTGTCTATGGAAACTTTTCAGAATTCAGATAGAATAGAAGTAACAAATGAATGAGCAAAAGAAAGGAGCTTATACACTATGGAAATGACAATGCGCTGGTACGGCAAAGACTACGATACCGTAACTCTGGAGCAGATTCGTCAGAGCTGCTATGTAAAGGGAATCATCACAACTCTTTACAACAAAATGCCGGGAGAGGTATGGACACTGGACGAGATCCTGGCAATGAAGAAAGAAGTTGAGGATGCAGGCCTTCATCTGGCAGGTATCGAGAGCGTGAATGTCAGCGACGCCATCAAGACAGGTGCTCCGGAGCGCGACAAAGATATCGCGGCTTACATCGAAACACTGGAAAACCTTGGAAAAGCTGATATTCACATGGTTTGCTACAACTTCATGCCGGTATTCGACTGGACAAGAACAGAACTGGATCGTATGAGAGCAGACGGATCCACCGTTCTCGCTTACAGCCAGGACAAGATCGACAGCATGGATCCGGAATCCATGTTCTCCAGCATCAAGGATGACATGAACGGTTCCATCATGCCGGGCTGGGAGCCGGAGCGTATGGAGAAAGTAAAAGAGCTGTTCGAGCTGTACAAAGACATCGATGATGACAAACTGCTGGACAACCTGAAATACTTTCTGGAAGCGATCATGCCGGTATGTGACAAGTACGATATCAACATGGCGATTCATCCGGACGATCCGTCCTGGAGCGTATTCGGTCTGCCGCGTATCATCTCTACTCAGGCAAACCTGAAACGTATGATGGAAATGGTTCCGAACAAACACAACGGTGTTACTTTCTGTACCGGTTCCTACGGAACAAATCTGGGCAACGACCTGATCGACACCATCCATATGCTGAAAGGCAGAATCCACTTCGCACACGTTCGTAACCTTCGTTTCAACGATGGTATGCGTGACTTCGAGGAAAGCGCACATCTGAGCGCAGACGGAACCTTCGATATGCATGCGATTATGCGTGCTCTGTATGACATCGGATTCGAAGGACCGATCCGTCCGGACCACGGACGTATGATCTGGGGCGAGAAAGCGATGCCTGGCTATGGTCTGTATGACCGTGCTCTTGGCGCTGCTTATCTGTGCGGCCTCTGGGAGTCCATCGAAAAAGAAGCAAAAGCAAAATAATCTGATCTGAATTTTTATCCAACACGATCACATGGGCTGCAGTTCCTGCAGCCCTTCCAAAAATCAAAGAAAGAAGCGTAGATAAATATGAAACTTACATTAGAAGGTATCAAAAACCGCAGTGAGTGGGAAGCAGCCGGCATCGCTCTTCCGTCCTACGACATTGAAAAAGTTGCTGAGAATACAAAAAAATCCCCTGTATGGGTACATTTCGGAGCAGGCAACATCTTCCGTATCTTTATCGGCGGACTGGCTGACACCCTGATCTCCAAAGGCGAGACCGACAAAGGTATCACCTGCGTAGAGACATTCGACTTCGACGTAGTAGACAAGATCTACAAACCATATGACAATCTGGTACTGGCTGTTACCCTGAAGGCTGACGGCTCTACCGAGAAAAAAGTTCTTGGCTCCCTGACCGAAGCAATCAAGGCGCAGTCCAACGTTGCTGAGGAGTGGAACAGACTGAAAGAGATCTTCGTAAGCAAAGAGCTGCAGATGATCTCCTTCACCATCACAGAGAAAGGCTATGCGCTGAAAGCTGCTGACGGAACTTACTTCCCGTTCATCCAGGCAGACATCGATAACGGACCGGAAAAAGCTGGTTCCGCTATGGCTGTTGTATGTGCTCTGCTGAACGAGCGTTACAAAGCAGGCAAAGCTCCTCTGGCTGTTGTTTCCATGGATAACTGCTCTCACAACGGTGAGAAACTGCAGAACTCCATCCTGACCATGGCAAAAGAGTGGCTGGCAAAAGGATACGTAGAGGAAGGCTTTGTAGAATACCTGTCCGATGAGAATCAGGTTTCCTTCCCATGGTCCATGATCGACAAGATCACTCCAAGACCGGCAGATTCTGTATGCGCAGAGCTGCAGAAAGCAGGCGTTGAGGATATCGCTCCGGTGATCACCTCCAAGAGAACCTACATCGCTCCGTTCGTAAACGCTGAGGAGCCGCAGTACCTGGTCATCGAGGACAAGTTCCCGAACGGAAGACCTGCACTGGAAAAAGCCGGCGTTTACATGACCGACAGAGACACCGTAAACAAGGTAGAGCGCATGAAAGTCTGCACCTGCCTGAATCCGCTGCACACCGCACTGGCTGTATACGGATGCCTGCTGGGCTATGACCTGATCGCTGACGAGATGAAGAACGAGACTCTGGTAAAACTGGTGAACCGCATCGGATACGTTGAGGGACTTCCGGTTGTTACCGATCCTGGCATCCTCTCTCCGAAAGCATTCATCGACGAAGTTCTGAACGTTCGTATCCCGAACCCGTTCATGCCGGATACTCCGCAGCGTATCGCTACCGATACTTCTCAGAAGCTGGCGATCCGTTTCGGCGAGACCATCAAGGCTTACCAGGCAGACGACAGCCTGAACCTGGATGACCTGAACGCGATTCCGCTGGTATTTGCAGGATGGCTGCGTTACCTGATGGCAGTAGACGATAAGGGCAATGCTTTCGAGCTGAGCGCTGATCCGCTGCTGGATACCGTTTGCCCATATGTAAAAGACTTCAAACTTGGCGAAGTACCTTCCAAAGAAGAACTGGCTTCCAAGCTGCACGGTCTGCTTTCCAACGCTTCTATCTTCGGCGTTGACCTGTGCGAGATCGGCATGTGCGACAAAGTCCTGACTGCATTCGCTGAAATGCTGGAAGGACCTGGAGCTGTTGCTTCTACTCTGGAAAAACATCTGGCATAACATACAGAATGACCGATTGCGAAACCTGATCTCAGGTTTCGCAATCATTTCGATACAAGAAGGGAGACCACAATGAAGAATTTTATGGATTCTGATTTCCTGCTGCAGACCGATACCGCGAAAATGCTGTATCATGACGCTGCGGAAACCATGCCGATTTTCGATTACCACAACCATCTGAACCAGAAAGCAATCCTGGAAGACAGCCAGATGGACAACCTGACCCAGGTATGGCTGGGCGGAGACCATTACAAATGGCGCGCAATGCGTGCAATGGGTGTTCCGGAAGAACTGATCACCGGAAACGGCTCCGACTATGACAAATTCCTCGCATGGGCACGTACCATCGAAAATTCCATCGGAAATCCGCTGTATCACTGGACACATCTGGAATTACAGCGTTACTTCGGCATCACTGCTCCGCTTTCCGAAGCTACTGCAAAGCAGATCTGGGACAGCGCAAATGAGCAGATGCGCTCCAAAGAATTCTCCGTACGTAATCTGATCCTGCGTCAGAACGTAAAATATATGTGTACCACAGACGATCCGGCAGACGATCTGGAAGCTCACAAAGCACTGAAAAATGAAAACTTTGGCTGCACCGTACTTCCGACCTTCCGTCCGGAAAAAGCAATGGCGATCGAGAAACCGGGCTATGCGGACTACATCGCAAAACTGTCCGAGGTTTCCGGTGTAGACATCAAGAACGTGGACGATCTGATGAAAGCTCTGGAAAAACGTATGGACTACTTCATCAGCGTCGGCTGCGTTGTTACCGACCACAGTCTGGAAGGCTGCTTCTATCAGCCGGCAACCGTTGAGGACGTTGACCGCGTGATGAAGAAACGTCTGGAAGGCGAGGAACTGACCGCTGCTGAGTGCGGTATGTACAAAGGCTATGTGATGATCGCTCTTGGCAAGATGTACGCACGCAAGAACATCGTTATGCAGTTACATATCGGTGCACTGCGCAACAACTCTTCCCGTCAGCTGGCTGCCATCGGCGTAGATTCCGGCTTCGACAGCATGGATGATATCAAATACGCTTCTTACCTGAGCACAATGCTGAACGAGATGGATAAAGAGAACCTGCTTCCGAAGACCGTTCTCTACTCCCTGAACCCGAACGACAACGAAATGCTTGCCAGCATGGCAGGAAACTTCCAGGGCGGCGGCATCCGTGGAAAGATGCAGTTCGGTACCGCATGGTGGTTCAATGATCACAAACCGGGTATGGAAGCTCAGCTGACCGTACTTTCCAGCATCGGTCTGCTCTCTCCGTTCATCGGAATGCTGACAGACTCCAGAAGCTTCCTCTCCTTCCCGCGTCATGAGTATTTCCGCCGCATTCTGTGTAATGTAGTCGGAAACTGGGTGGAGAACGGCGAGTACCCGAATCATCCGGACTTCCTGAAAGAAATGATCAACAACATCAGTTATAACAACGCTTATAACTATTTCTTCACGAAATAATCATTGCTTTCGGTTATTTCCGAAACGTGAATTTTATATCCAAGCGCAGGACAGAGCCTGCGGCAGACAGAAACAGATGTCTGCCGCGGGCTCTGTTCGTTCTTATAGATTCCTTATGGAATCTTTCATCTCTTGGAATGATTATCCCTTTTTTGTAACAGTTCAGCTGGATGAACTGTTACCTCGCTGTGTTTATCTTTCCTGCTTCATTGCTCATTTTTTCAGATTATGATAAAATATAATTAGTCTTACAAGTAAAATTACGCATATCTTTTTCCTGTATACTCTGCAGGAACTCCCTGCACAATGATCCATCGGAACCGAAATGAAAGGAGGTTTCCAATGAAGTTACGAACAATCCCCCGCAAAGTTATAAAACATGCAACGATTCCGCCGACGAAACGGTCTCTGAAACGGATTTCTTCCGCCGTCCTTGCATTCTTTCTTGCTGTTTCCGGCACAGGTTCTCTCTCCGGCTGCGGCTCCCTGCAAGGCGGTTCTGAAGCCCGGGATCTGCTTGCGGATATAGAGTATCCGGCCATTCAGACGAACGCGGATCTTGAAGGTTCCGGAGCGGATGCCATCATGGAGTTTTCTGTCCGGATGTTTCAGGAGGAACTGACAAAAGCGAAGGAAAATACGCTTCTCTCCCCGGTTTCCGCCCTCTATGCCCTTTCCATGACCGCAAACGGGGCAAGGAACCATACACTGGCACAGATGGAGGAAGTCTTCGGCATGCCGGTCGGGGAATTGAATGAATATCTGTCTTCTTACCTGCAGGCGCTCCCTTCTGGCGAGAAGTCCAAACTCCATCTCGCCGATTCCCTTTGGCTCAAGGACAGTGAAGAACTTCAGATCAACGAAGAATTTCTCCAAACCGTCGCCGGGTATTATGATGCCTCTGTCTATCAGGCTGCTTTCGACGAACAGACGATAGAGGATATCAATTTCTGGTTAAAGGAACACACCGACGGAAGGATTCCCGAAATCCTCTCGGAAATTCCTGAGGATGCAGTCCTGTATCTGATCAATGCCCTCTCCTTTGACGCGGAATGGACGAATCCTTATACCGAACAGGCATGTTCCGAGGATCTGTTCACCTGCGAAGGCGGAGATACCATCAACGCCGTCTTCATGCATTCCCAGGAATATCAGTATTTGGAATCAGAACACGCCACAGGCTTTCTGAAATACTATCACAACTCCGATTACGCCTTTGCAGCTCTCCTTCCGGAGGAAGGCATGACCGTCTCCGAATATGCGGATACACTCACCGGAGAAACGCTGCTGGAACTTCTCCGGCATCCTCAGGACGTCCCGGTCAATGTCTCCCTGCCGAAATTTGAAACGGAATGTTCCACAGAACTTTCGGATGTTCTGGAGTCTATGGGCATGACAGACGCATTCGACAGCAGCGCTGCGGATTTCTCAGGTATGGGGTCTTCCCAGGACGGTCCTCTCTACATCAGCAAGGTTCTCCATAAAACTTTTCTTGCCCTGGATGAACAGGGAACGAAGGCAGGCGCCGCCACTGCCGTTGAAATGGAAAGCGGTTCTTCTTCAGGCAATCCACGGGAACAAAAAGAGGTCATTCTGGACCGTCCTTTCCTTTATCTGATCATAGACTGCACCGCCAATCTTCCGCTGTTTATCGGCACGGCAGATACTGTCACGGAAATATGATCTGAATTTTCATTTCGATTATCCCTTGAACAATCTTCAGATCCCGCATACTCATACACAGCATTTGAGCCGCCCGTTCCGGGCGGCTCTATGATTCGGCATCTATTCCATCACGAATCGATTTTTCTTATCTGCAGACAAGAATCTCCACACCCCAGGGCTTCAGTTCGAACGCCTCATTTTCCTTCCGCTGTTTTCCATCCATGAGACTGTCCCCGGACGGGTGCGAGCAAACCTGTTGAATTTCCGGTGAATAATTCAGATAGTAACAGATCTTCTCCCCCATCGAATTCGTTCCTTTCCGCACGATCACCGGATAAGTATTCTCTTCCAAAGATATCCCTGCTTTTTCCGCACAGTACCTGAGGATTTTGCTCAAAAAGGCGTCCGTCGTCTTGCATCCCACATAGACCGCGCTTCCTTTTCCATAACGGTGTTCCGTCACCGCCGCATATTCCTTCCATGCCGGATGTTCATAGGACGCCAGTACATGAGCTCCCTGCGGCTGCAGAAGCTCCATAAACACCTCCGCCTGCCGTTCTTCCTCATCTCCGCCGAAGGTGTCTGCAGTCAGCCTGACATTCTGCGGAAAGGTAAACTGCTGATACGTCACGCCAAGACAATCCTTCAGGATATGCGGCTGCATCTGATGACTGACTTTGACGTTCTCATTGGAAAAAGCACTTTTAAAGGTTACCAGAAGATGGCCGCCCGCCTCCACGTAACGGTTCAGACGGTGCAGAAGCGCTTCCGGAGCCGCGTACAGTGCAGGCACGATCACCCAGTCATATTCTTCAATCTGTTCACTGTCCGGCCAGACAAAATCACATTCGATGTTCATCCGGTAAAGGGCATCGTAAATCCATCTTACAATATCATTATATTTCACCGGCACAGAGGCATTGGAGCCGGCATTGATCGGGAACCATTCCAGGGCAGTCAACGCCTCATTGCTGACCAGGATCGCCGTGGAATTCTTCTTTTTCAGATTTACCAGGTGCCGGAAATGTGCGGAAAACTCCCTGCCAATCTGTTTTGCCTCCCGGTAGGCGGCATTTTCTTCAAAATCGTGGCTCAGAAGCCCCTTCCAGTAGGTCTCAAAGGAATTATGAATGGAATGCCAATGCCAGTACATAACGCTGTTTGCGCCGGAAGCCAGATGACTGTACGCCTGCAGCCGCAGCTGTCCCGGATACGGCGTCCAGCACGGAAATCCCTGCGTCTCCAGGACGAGATAATTGTCCTGCTTCAAAGACCGTGTCATATCGCCGCCAAAGGCAATCTCCGCCCCTGTCAGTGCATCCTGGGTGGGATGATAAATATCCACCCCCGCCACAGTCAACGGGCGTGCCGCGTGGAAATGGTTGACACTTGGCTGAACGCCGTAAGAATGCCCCCGCCACTCAAAATCAAAATTCTGTGTCACAAACTGGTCTTCTCTGCGGTACTCCCCGACGATCCCTGCCTGCCACTCCAGGAAGCGATCCACCAGGGTTCTCTGGTATTTTTCAAATTCCGCGCCCAGGCTTCCGTTGATCGTCCCACGCACATCCGGAAAGTCTTCCCAGGCATTGATCCGGTTGCTCCAGTAGTCCAGACCAAACTCATGATTCATTGCATCCAGGTCGTCCTGAAACTTCTCTCTCAGATACTTCACAAAGCCCTGCTGAACATTTTTTCCTGCCGTTCCGTAATACTTTGTTTCATTGTCCAGCTGAAAGCCGATCACGCAGCTGCGGTGCGCCGTGTGCTCCATCAGTTTCCGGATCACACGTTCCGCGTAAAACAGATAAACCGGATTGGTAATGTCCATAATCTGACGCGCCCCATAAATGCCCTGTCCCTGTTTCGTCGTGGCAAGCACCTCCGGATACGCCTTCGCCATCCAGGTAGGCACTGCATAGGTAGGGGTTCCGATGATCACGGAGATTCCCGCCTGCTCCATGGCGTCCAGCACCCGTTCCACATGCGAAAAATCAAACACCCCATCCTGCGGCTCACAAGTGCTCCAGGTGGATTCCGCAATCCGCACAACATTGATCCCGGCAGCTTTCATCATCTCCACATCTTTTTCCAGACGGTCCACCGGAAGATACTCCTCATAATACGCCGCCCCATAAAGTAATCGCTCCATAAAAACCTCCTCTTATGTTTTTCTTTTATTATAAACAAATTCGTTGCCATAAAAAAGAGAAAAAAATATGGTTTCAGAAACTTTGTAACCGCAGCTGACTGAACGATTTCAAAAATCTGATCGATTTTTTTTAATTCGCTTGACAGAAGCGAGAATTTTATATATAACTGGTACTATAAACATAACCAATTCAGCACATTCGGCTGGAAACAGGGAGGAAAAATCTATGAAACTCTTAATCGCGATCATGAAAAAAGAAGATAAGGCGGACACCATCGCTGCCCTGAACCAGAAAGGAATCTTTGTCACGGAGCTGGCTACCACCGGCGGTTTTCTTCAGGAGAAGAATACCACTTTGATGATCGGTACCGAAGACGCCAATGCGGCGATCGCCCTGAACGTTCTCCGTGAATACGCAGGACTTCGAAAATCTATCACATATTCCACACCACACACAGAAAGCGGAAATGCCTATGCAGGCGCCAACTATTCCGTTCCCATCGATACGTCAGCCGGTGGATGCACCGTATTTGAGCTGACGATGGATCGCCTGGAAAAATTCTGAACCATGCTGCCCGGCTGCCTGCCGCCAAATGCAGACAACCGGGCTGCTGTTTTTTACCGTTCAGCTGGGACGAAGTTACACTTTTTGATTGCATGACTGCTCACGTTCCTCCGCTGGCGTTCAGATATTCCAGCACACCGCTGACGACCGCATCCGTAACTTTTTCCTGATACTCCTTTTCCGTAAGCAATTCCGCTTCCTCCGGATTGGACAAAAAGCCGCACTCGCAGATCACAAGCGGTGCATCGGTCCGCTTCAGCAGATAATACGTCGTGTTCCCCTTCGCCTGTCTGTGGTTCTCCGGATCCACCTGCTCGATCAGGGCATTCTGCAGACACTCGGCTAGACGTTTTCCTTCCACGGAATCCTCATAATAGAAGACCTGTGCTCCCTTCACAGCAGGATCCGAATAGCTGTTCTGATGGATACTGACCACACAGTCCGGCTGGCTTTCATGGATCATTTCCACCCTTCTCTGTAAATCCTGTACCTTTTTGTTGGAAGCATTTTCTTCATACAGACCTTCATCCGCTTCCCGCGTCATCACCACAGAAATCCCCTGTTTCTTCAGTTTTTCCTTCAGCATCAGGGATATTTCCAGATTGATATCCTTTTCTTTTTCGTCATTGATCCCAATCTTTCCCGGATCTTCTCCGCCATGTCCCGGATCCACGACCACCAGCTTTTTCTGACCTTCCATATTTTCTACCAGCTTCGCCCCCTCTCTGGACAGACAATAGGCTGCGGCCAGAAAAAGAACCGCCATCAAAAGCTCCATTCTCTTTTTTTTCAGCACAAAAAAATCCCCCGCTGCATATACCTCTACTCATGTATATGCAGGAGGGATGTATTTCAGCCCTGACCGCCGTCCTCGGATTCTTCCTCGTCTTTCAGAAGCCGATGAATTTCGTTCTCCAGTTCTTCATCAAAGTCCACGCCATCGTCCAGAAACTCTTCTTCCTCCGACGCCTTCTCCGCTTTACTCCCGCTGCTTTTCTCTTCTTTCTTCTTCCCGGATTTTCCCGCTTCCTTTACCGTATCCTCCTGAAGCTGGCGGAAAAACGGCTCCAGCTTCTGAGCGGATCTGTCCATCGCGTCCTTGACCGTGCGCACTTTCTTATAGCTCTCCAGAAAGCCTTTCTGAAGCTCATTCATCGCCTGCACCATCTGTGCCATCTCGTTCCGGATGATCCGGTAACTGTCACGTCCCTGGGTCATCTGCTTTTCCATAAACTGCTGTGCTTCCTGTGCCTGCTGTTCAATCTTTGCCTCATAGACTGCCACGACCTCTTCTTCCTTCCGGCGGGCTTCCTCCACCATGCGGGCGCACTCTTCTTTTGTCTCCTGCAGCATCTGATCGCACTGCTGCTTTGTCTCTGCCATCATATTGTCAGAGCGCACCTTTGCGTCATAGACCAGTTTTCCGATGCTGTCATAATTATCGATATAACTCTGGTATTTTTCTTTGATGTCTTTCTGAAGCTGCTCATTCTCTGTTTCTTTATTCTTCAGGCTCTGACGGAGTTCGCTGATCAGTTTGTCGCGCTCCTCCACCTGCGCCTCCAGTTTCTTCTGCTCCTTGTAAGCTTCATCCTTTGCTTCCTGAAACTTTGTCAGAACATCCTCTTTGTCAAATCCCCCCATCAGCGTGGTTTTGAACATTTCTTCATCAAATTCTGCTGCCATTTCATACTCCTCCATTCTTTTGTCATCGTCAGCCGTTCCGCCGAGCGTCTGCTGTTATTGAGCGATATATTTTGCAATGATATCCCAGACGGTTGCCCGTTCAAATCCAAGCTTCCACTCTGCAACACCAGCAAGTCCATAATTGGCAATCAGCTTCATCTTCTCTTCAATGGACTGTTCATCTTCCATCCATATGGTATATCTGGCGGTGTCTGTCTCCGCCATCGCAACATTTTGTCCAACCGACGCGTCCCAGGTTTTTGTCATTCCCAGCTGCGCCGCATACTGATCCGCTCCGTCCATTCCCAGCACCTCGCTGGTCACCCCCACCTGGCCAAACGTCTCGGTCCACATGCGGGTATAAAACGGGATCGCACAGATCACTTTGTTCGCCGGTATATCCTCCAGCATGGTCTGGATCCCTGCTTCCACAAACGGAAGGGACGCCACCGAACCTGCCTCTTCGCTTCCCGCGTAATGTTCGTCATAGCCCATCATGATCATATAATCTACGGTCTTTGCCTGCTCCCTCCGGTTATAATACTCCGTAAAGGACTGAGGCACCGCAGTATCCACAGAGACCACCAGGTTGATGCTGTGAGCTGCAGCGGACAATTCCCGCAGGAACTGGATATAATGGGGAATCGCTGCTTCTGTCAGCTGTTCAAAGTCTACATTGATCCCGTCCAATCCCACCTGCTGTGCTGCGGAAATCAACTGGTTAATGATATTGGTACGCACGGAATAGCTTGCCAGCGCTGTCTCCGTATTGAAATTCTCGTTGAAATTATCGATCAGTCCCCAGACCTCAAGCCCCGCCGCATGTGCCTGATTGACATAGTCGGCGCTGGCAAGACTGGAAAGCGTTCCCGTATTGTCCAGCACAGAAAACCAGGTCGGAGAGATCACATTCACGCCCTTCATATTGGCGGTCACGGAGCCAAACGCCGCGTTTGCCTCCTGGGACGTGGTCTGATGCCATGCCAGGTTGATCTTATGGTCTCTCTGAATTCCCGTAAAGATCAGACTGGCATCCTGTACATGAATCGGAACCTCCCGGGCTTCGGACACATCGTCCCTTTCTATATATCCGGTGTACCCGTCCTGTGTCATCACATGAACCCAATTCTCAAGGCGCTCCAGATAATACAGCGTGTCTCCTTTGGAAACCTCTGTGAGAATATCGCTTTTGATTCCTCCCCGATATCTCACAACGCTCTCCTCAGCGGTTACTTCCACCTGGGACAACCCGTCCCATTCGGTCCGCATCACAGCCCGGTTCGGTTCGGTATAAAAGGCATAGTCCATATCCGTATACTGCTGTACGTAATCCAGCGCAAGATATACGGTACCGTCAGTGCCTGTCTGCACTGCCGGCTGCCCTTGTGCCGTACTGTATGTGATATCTCCCGGCGCGATCCTCATCACTCCGGAAGGAATGGTCAATAAAATTGCCTGAGACTCCTGATCCCAGTAAAAGGCGCTGTTCAGCTGCTGCGAAACAAAGGTGCTGGAAGCATAAAGCTCTCCCTGGATCATCACTCCTTTTTCCTCACAGATGCTTCCGTTGAGCACCAGCGCCGCCTCTGTATCCCCTGTAACCTGAAAATAGGCGTTCCGATCCATCTGTACCTTGCTCGGCGTATATCTCTGCACGAGAAAGGAAACAACTCCTGCAGCTGCGATCAGCACGATCAGCAGAACTACTATCAGAACAGGTGAAATTCTCCCCTTCTTTTTCCTGTCCTTCCGCATGTTTTTATCCTCCGTCTTCTCTTTCGATATTTTCCGCATTCTTCGCGGTTTCCCCTCAAAATTCGTCTGATAACATGTTCAGTATAACAAAAAAAGCACCCGTTAGCAACAGTTATGCTCAAGGGACCGATATTTACCAGCTTGCCTCCGGGTGCCGGGGCTGTCCTTTGCCGTTTCCGACTCTGTGATATACAAAAACGCCGGACAGACCATGGTGCGGGATTCTCATGGACTTCTGCTCTGTCTGATCCGTTCAGAGACGGTTATTCCGATGATACCCTCTTTTTACAGTTACTCAATACAAAGAACACAGCCAGCAGCTTTCACGGTTGCCGTTCAGCCAGCGGAACGATTCCTTTTCACGGGGCACGGACTTTGTAGGATAATGGGAAAATACTGAAGAATTTCTGATAATAAGACCAGCAGGAATCACAGGAGGCAAAAGATGCACCTTTCGCCGGAAGCCCGTACTGCTGTTTCGTTTCTTTCTTCCATTATACCGGAGCCGGCGGAAAATACAAGCCCGCAAATTATGAAAAAAGTGTTAAGTTCTTTACATCTTCGCCCAATGTGCTATACTATACATTAGTAGCCTGATATTTTTAACCTTTACGAGAGGATGTGACGGTTTTGAAAATTGAAAAGCTCAATGACAACCAGATTCGCTGTACTTTAACCAGCGCGGATCTTGCAAACCGAAAAATCAAACTCAGCGAACTGGCTTACGGAACAGAAAAAGCCAGGAACCTGTTTCAGGATATGATGGTAGAAGCCAACGAACAGTTTGGTTTTAACTATGCTAACGCACCGCTGATGGTGGAAGCGATTCCGGTCGCTCCGGACAGTATCGTCCTGATCATCACAAAAGTCGATGATCCTCAGGAACTGGATACCCGCTTCTCCAAATTTGCTCCTTCCAGTGACGAAGGAGACAGTCAGGCACCGGTACAGTATTCCGGCGCAGATGATATCATCGACCTTTTCCAGAAAATCTATGAAGCCCGGACCAAGGCGGAACAGAAGAAAAAATCTGCTTCCGCAGAAAAAGATGCTGCAGAAGATTCCGCAAAGGATGCCCCTGTGGATCTTGTCCGTACCTTCCGTTTTCATTCTCTGGACGAAGTCATCTCTTCAGCAAACGCACTGAATCACTATTTCTCAGGAAAAAATTCTCTGTACAAGATGGAACCGCAGAACGAATATCAGCTGGTCCTTCATCAATCAGGCTGCTCACCAGAGGATTTCAACAAAATCTGCAATATTCTTTCTGAGTATGGACATCAAAAAGCGTTTTCCGGCATCGGAGAAGCGTATCTGGCAGAGCACAGCGAGGTTCTGATCCGCGATACCGCTCTTCAGCAGCTTGCTGAACTTGCCTGACCCATACAAAAAAGCACCGGCTGAGAAGCCAGTGCTTTTTTGTTTTCATCCGCCGGAGGAAACAGGAACTGAAAGCTCTTCCTCCGGCAATATGTTTTCTTTTTACGCTCTGCGTACAGATTAGCCCTCTACGATTGCTTCTGTAGGACAAACACTTGCGCATGTTCCGCAATCTACACATGTATCAGCGTCGATCACATACTTGCTGTCTCCCTCAGAAATTGCCTCTACCGGACATTCGCCAGCGCATGTTCCGCAGCTTACGCACTCGTCAGTAATTACATATGCCATGTTTTTTTCCTCCTTTTGTTTTTTCGTCTTTCGACGTACGTTTTTGACCCTTCCGGCAGCTATTCACCATTGGTGATTTGACTGCTTTTTATCAGGTACTACACACATTTTAAACGATTGCTCCCGGAAATACAAGTACTAATTTACAAACAATTCAGTCCCGTTTTCGGTAACAGTTCAGCTGGCTGAACGATTGCCATCTTCAAACACTGTATGAAAAGAGGGCTTGCAAATTTTCACTGCCTGGTATTATAATAGAATCTGTCACTAAAAGACAGTCGAAGGAGGAATCAACAATGAAAATTTCTAAAGATATGACAATCGGCGAACTGATCAAACTGGATCAAAACATTATCGCAATCCTGATGCGCGCAGGAATGCACTGCATCGGATGCCCGTCCGCACAGGGCGAGTCTCTGGCTGAGGCTGCCATGGTACACGGAATAGATGCTGACGTTCTGGAAGCACAGATCAACGATTATCTGTCCACAAAATAATCTGATCAGAAAATAGTTCAGAAAAAGAAACACGGGGTCTGTATTGAAATCCCTGCAGTCTGACCTGCCATCGGAGAATGACCGGTCAACTGCAGATTTCTCTGATACAGCCCCGTTTTTCTTTTTTCTATTGGCAATCGTTCCACCCGCAGAACAGCCGCCTCTATTTTCTGCCTTTTTTCTTCTTTCTGTCGGACGCTTCCACCGTTGCAGCAGCTTCCTTTCGTGACTGCTGATGTCTTCGGATTGCCTCATCCACACGTTTGTACCGCTCTTCCTGCCGCTTCTTCAGCATCATCTGCCGGAGCAGCCGCTCCAGGATCTCATAAAACTGCGCCTGCCGGTCGTCTGTTACCTCGCGCACCTCAACGGTTTCCGGCTCCTCTTCCATCGTCCGGGCGCTTGTCTCCGCCGTCATCTTAGCCGGAAGAATTTCCACTGCCTCCTCCGGAATGCTTTCCTGTACCGCCTGTCCCACTGCCTGCTGCAGTTTGGGCAGCAGATCCCGGATTGCTTTCAGGTGAAGCCCTTTTTTCTTCAGTTCTTTGATGCTCAGAAAAATCTGTATATCTTCCGCCGTATAAAAACGGTGTCCCATGGCATTTCTTCCGATCGTGAGCCCAAGCTCTTCCTCCCAGTAGCGCAGGACATGTGCCTTTTCCCCGGTCAGTCTCTCCGCTTCTGATATCTGGTAGGTCTCATTCTTCATCACTTAACCCCTTTCAGCGCTTCCGCTATGCTTGCCGGATTCCAAACCATCCTGTCTTTTATTATAAAATCCCTGTTCCCATCCCGCAAGAAAATCCGTTCGTCAACTTCTCTCCTTCTCAGACAAAATGCAGCAATTCATCCAGCGGAACGATTCCTTCATCTGTCCATAAAAAAGCAGCCAAAAAACTTTGTAAATTCTCTACTTGCCGTCCCGCTTTCCATCCTCTATACTTCTAATTGACTATTACAATTTTTCTTGAAAGGGGTGTTTTTACAATGAAATTTCAATTGACTGCACAGCAGGAAACCCTTGAGAAAGGACTGGAGATCCTGCTGAATACGAAAGGCCACCAACTGGCCGGGGACGGGTTCCGTATCCTGCCGGAGCCACACGCGGAAAAAAACCTCACCGTCTCCTGGGACGGTTCCTCCGCTGTGATCGGCTACTGCCATACCACACACTTTTTCCGCGGAGTCGGCCTGCTTCTCCAGCATCTTTCCGAAGATTCTTTTTCCTGCACGGAAACGGTATGGCTGGATGAAAACGGACTGATGCTGGACTGCTCCAGAAATGCCGTTTATAAACCCGAATTTGTCCGTAACTATCTGGAGACCATGGCATTCGCCGGAATGAACGTTCTGTATCTTTATCTGGAAGATACCTACGAAGTTCCAGAATATCCTTATTTCGGACTGATGCGCGGCCGCTACAGCCAGGAAGAGCTGAAAGCCATCGATTCCTATGCCGCCGTCTTCGGCATAGAGGTTGTGCCGTGCATTCAGACACTGGCACATATGCGCACCTTCCTGCGCTGGCCATCCTCACAATCTCTGAGAGACACGGACAATATCCTGCTCGCCGAAGACGAGCAGACCTGCGACCTGATCCGCGCCATGCTCCGTTCTCTGCGGAAATGCTTTTCCACCCACCGCATCCATCTGGGTATGGACGAAGCCGAAGGGCTCGGCACGGGACGGTATCTTCTGCAGCACGGATACCAGGATCCCATCCAGATCCTTCAGCGCCATCTGGCACGCGTGATGGAATACTGCCGGGAATTTGATTTTCACCCGATGATCTGGAGTGACATGTACTTCAAGCTTGCCGACAAAAATGCAGCCTACTACGATCTTCCGGAAGACTATCAATGGAAAGAGGAAGAAAAAGCGCCGGATGACCTGACGGTGGTTTACTGGGATTACTACAACCACGACGAAGCCGTTTACCGGAAAATGGTGCGCCTGCATCAGAGCCTCGCCTCCCATCTTGTGTTCGCCGGCGGCGGCTGGATCTGGAACGGACTGGCTCCCAATTACAGCAAAGCGATGGATACCACCCGCAAGGCAATGCACGTGCTCCATGACTGCGGTCTGCGTCAGGCCTTCTGTACGCTCTGGTCAGACAACAGCAGCGAGACCCCTCAGCTGGCCGCGCTTTTATCCATGCTGTTCTTTTCTGAATTCGGTTTCCACGAAGACGTGGACGAAGAGCTTCTGAACCGCCGCCTGCAGTTCCACACCGGAGTGGATCTTTCCGCCTGGATGCTGCTGGATCAAATGGATGCGGTGCCGGGAACCGCTCCCAACAACCGTCGGGCCGCCAACCCTTCCAAGCAGCTGTTCTATCAGGATCCTCTGCTGGGACTGTTCGACGCTCAGACCCGGGATCTGGGACTGGACAAGTGGTATCAGACGCTTGCGGATGCGATGGAGAAAAAGCTTCCGCACATCCCGGATACGTTTTTGCCGCTGTTCCGGTATTATCACCATCTTGCCTCCCTGCTCAGCGTGAAATCCACCCTGGGCCAGAAACTCACCCGTGCCTATCTGGACGGTGACCGGGAGACCATCCGAAACCTGTCGGATCAGGCGATTCCCGCCTGCATCCAGGAATCCCGGGCGGTTCTCTCTCTTCGCGAACAGCTTTGGATGGATTCTATGCGCCCTCAGGGCTTTGAAGTGGTCAATATCCGGATGAGCGGAGTCACCGCAAGACTGGAGGCTGCAAAACGGCGCCTGGATGCCTGGCTGCAGGGAACCGTTGACCGTCTTCCGGAGCTGGAAGACCCGCGCCTGCCTTATGATCCGGATCTGTCCGGCGACGATGCCCTGACCACCCATAATCTCTGGGAACACCTGGTGACCGCATCCAATATGTACGGCGTCTGATAAACAAAATGTCCTCTGAAACCTTCATAAGATGGCTTCAGAGGACATTTTTACACGTTATCCTCAGCTATGCTGTTTTCTCTATGCCGTTTCAGAACCCCGCAGGCGCTTCCGATTTTTCCTCCGGCCTCCAGCCAGCGTTTCGCGCTTCTCTGCAGAGAAGTCTCCTGCGGAACCTCTGCAAGATCCGCATCTTCTTTCCGGAAGATCCACTGCATATACTCTCCGCTCTCAGGGTCCACACTGCAGATTTCATATTCCTGCTGGAATTTCAAGATCTTTGAATTCTCATCCAGCAGTTCCTTCAGATACGGAGACAGCAGCCAGGAATCACAGGTGTAGTCGCAGTCGGCATATTCGGGAAAGTATTTCCGGAAAAACATTTCCGCTTCCCCATAAGATTCCTGGCACAAGGCCGGTTCCAGGCGGGCATCCGACGGAATGTGCACGGAAATCACTTTTTCTCCGTTCTCCTCCGTCATCTCATACTCCAGTTCACCGATCCGGAACAGCTTCAGCCCCGTCTGCCGGTGCGTCCACCATTCCCGATCAAATCCATAGCAGCCAAAACTGGCGTGATGTTCCCTGACAAAACGGGAAAAGACCGCCATCGTATCCAAATAAATATTCTCCGGAATTCCCAACGCAACGTACTTTTCTTTCGCTTCCAGTGCTGCTTCCAGATGCTTTTTCAGGTTTTCCAGTCCGCAGTCCTGCAGTTCTCCGTCACCACACAGACGCTCTGTAACCTCCTCCGGCATCCGTATCTCCCTGCACAGTTCCTCCATTTTACGCTTCATTTTGCTCTCCATATTCCTCTCCAGAATTTCCCCGGGACGGCCTGCCGGCTTCCTGTCTCATCGCTGTATATTGGCAAATTTCGTATAATCCGGCAGCCATACAAGATTCACCGTTCCAATCGGGCCGTTACGCTGTTTTGCAATGATGATCTCGGCGATTCCCTTATCCTCGGAATCTTTGTTATAGTAGTCATCACGGTAGATAAACATCACCACGTCGGCATCCTGCTCGATGGCTCCGGACTCACGCAGGTCCGACAGCATCGGCCGGTGGTCGGTCCTCTGTTCCACCGCACGGGACAGCTGGGACAGCGCCACCACCGGGACATTCAGTTCTCGTGCCAGCGCCTTCAGAGAACGTGAGATATCCGAAATCTCCTGCTGGCGGGAATCGGTTCCCCTGCCGCTTCCAGTCATCAGCTGCAGGTAGTCGATGATAATAATATCCAGTCCATGCTCCAGCTTGTATTTCCGGCATTTGGAGCGCATCTCGGCGATGGAGATACCCGGGGTGTCATCGATGATAAGGTTGGATTCTCCGATGATGCCGGCGCTCTCGATCAGCTTGCTCCACTCCTCGTCTTTCAGGTTACCGGTACGCAGGCTCTGGGAATCCACCTTGGACTCCATCGAAAACAGTCGGTTCATCAGCTGCTCCCGGGACATCTCAAGACTGAAGATCGCAACGGCTTTATTCTTTTTAAACGCCATGTACTGGGCGATATTCAAAACGAACGCGGTCTTTCCCATAGACGGACGTGCCGCCACCAGGATGAAATCGGAAGGCTGAAACCCGGAGGTCTTGTAATCCAGATCCGTAAATCCGGTGGCAAGTCCGGTTACATTTCCTTTGGTTTTGGATGCCCGCTCGATATTTTCCAGAGTATTCATGACTACCTGGCGGATCGGCACATAGTCTCCCGAATTTCTCTGCTGAAGCAGCTTGAACATCCGCTTCTCCGTTTCCTCCAGGATCACTTCCACCGGCTCCTTATTCAGGTAACATTCATTTTCAATCTCTTCGCTGAGTTTGATCAGTCTGCGCAGAACCGCCTTTTCACTGACGATTGTCGCATAATGGCGGACATTTGCCGAAGTAGGCACCGCATTGAGCAGATCCCGGACAAACTCCATGGACGTGATCTCCGGCGGCAGATCCTTCTCTTTCAGACGATCCTGCAGAGTCACCAGATCTACCGGTTTTCCTTCGTTGAACAGTTCCACCATAGCGTCGAAAATGACTCCATACTGATGCTGGTAGAAGTCATCGCTGGTCAGCATCTCAGATGCTGCCATGATCGCCTCTCTTCCCATCAGCATGGAGCCAACGACAGACTGCTCCGCCTCTATACTGTGCGGCAAAATCCTCTTAATGAGTGCTTCTTCCATCTGTATCTTACGCTTCCTTTACGATAACTTTCAGTTTCGCGGTTACCTTCGGATGCAGCTTGACCGGTACTTCTGTAGTGCCGAGCACCTTGATCGGATTGGAAAGCTGCATTTTTTTCTTCTCAATGTCATAGCCAAGCTGCTCTTTTGCAGCCTCTGCGATCTCTTTTGTGGAAACGCTTCCGAATACCTTTCCGCCTTCTCCCACTTTGATCGCTACAGTCACAGATTTTTCCTCCAGCTCTTTTGCAAAAGCTCTTGCCTCTTCCAGCTTCTCAGCTGCAACCTTGTCTTCATGGGCCTTCTGCAGTTTCAGTTCATTCAGGTTTTTTGCAGTTGCCTCAACGCCGAGCTTTTTCGGCAGAAGCAGATTGCGGGCATAACCGTCGCTTACATTGACGGTCTCCCCTTTTTTTCCAAGTGATTTAACATCTTCCAGTAAGATAACTTTCATTTTCAGATTTCTCCTTCCTCAAGCATTTCTGTCAGTGTGTCTTTCAAAATCCGTTTTGCTTCATTCATACTTGCTTCCAGCTGGCAGCCTGCCATATTCAGATGACCGCCGCCGCCCATCCGCTCCATGATGATCTGTACATTGACTTCATCGATGGCACGGGCGCTGATATAGATCATTCCCCTGTACTCGGTCAGCACAAAGGAAGCTTTCACTCCCACCACATTCAGCAGTTCATTGGCTGCCTGGGAACCTACCACCGTCGGGCTGTCCACATAATCGTGAGGACATTCCGAGATGGCAAAACAGTCCATAAAAATCTCCGCGTTGCTGATCGTCTCGCCTTTCGCCCGGTAGTCGTTCATATCTTCCCGGAACAGCTTACGCACACGGGTAACATCCGCACCGCACCGGCGCAGGAACGCCGCCGCCTCAAAGGTACGCACACCCGTTTTCTGCTGGAAATTGTCCGTATCGATCATGATACCGGCATACAGGCTGTCCGCCTCAATATTGCGGATCCGGACGCCGTCCGCAAAATACTGCAGGATTTCCGCAACCATCTCACAGGCGGAAGACGCATACGGCTCGATATACGCGAGAACCGCATTGCGGATCACTTCGCTGCTCTGACGGTGATGATCCAGAACAACGATGGTTTTTGTCATATGGAGAATATCTTCACATTCGGTATAGCTGGGGCGGTTCACATCCACCACGACCACCAGGGTATTCTCATCCACAAGTTCCCGCGCCTCATGGCAGTTGATGAACATGTCATCGTCATAATCTGCGCTGTTCAGGAACCCTTCCATCAACGGGCGCACAGAACTGTTGGGGCTCTCCAGCACAATATGCGTTCTCTTGTTCAGGGTTTTCGCCGCGCGGTAAATACCGATCGCAGAGCCAAAGGAATCCGCGTCTGTATTTTTGTGTCCCATGACCACGACACGTTCCTTGCTGAGCATAAATTCTTTCAATGCATGGGCTTTGACCCTTGCCTTCACCCTGGTGTTTTTCTCTACCGCCTGGGTCTTTCCGCCAAAATACTGGATGTGCTCCCCATCCTTCATGACCACCTGGTCGCCGCCGCGTCCAAGAGCCAGATCGATGGCGATACGGGCATATTCGGAATTTTTTATATAGGAACCGGCATTATAACCGATACCGATACTGATGGTCACTGCCATTTCATTGCCGATATTGACCGTTTTGACCTCTTCCAGGATATCAAAACGCTTCTCTTTCAGCTTTTCCAGAGATTTTCTCCGCATGACAAGAAGGTATTTGTCCTTCTCCAGCCTCCTCAGCATACCGTCAAACCGACTGAAATACTGATTCATCTTACGTTCCACCAGCGCAGCCAGCAGAGAACGGCGCACCGGCTCGATACTCTCCATGACTTCCTCATAATTGTCCAGATAAAGAAGTCCGGCAACCATCGTCTCATCTTCACATTTGCGGATGTACTCATTCAGCTCTGTCTCATCAAACAGATACAGAACCTGAATATAACAGCCTTCCACCTGTAACTCCAGCATCTTGCTGCGGTCCAGCAGTTCATCGATACATACCGCTTTTACCAGCACACGAAAATCTCTTTTTTCATACGTAATATGAAATTCTTTTTCATCTTCTTCATTCTTCGGCAGTTTTTCCTGAGTGATCCCGGAAAACACCGAGGTGACCGATTTGTGATACTGCTTCGTCTTGCCGGTCAGTTCTGTAAACGCATTGTTGACCCACAAAAGCTTTCCCTGCCGGTCCATGACTGCATACGGAATCTCCAGTTCCTGGAGCAGGCGTTTCTGCACCTGTCCATACTCGGCGGCAAATGTGATTATCTCGTTCAGAATTCTCGGCCTGCTCCTGAAATACATGGACAGGACGATCACCACATAGACGCCGACACAGACCGTAAACCAGATTCCTGCAGTCACCTGAATAAAATACATCACCACATTCATCGCGATCAGGAGCAGCGACAGCAGGATCGGCCAGATCATATAGCTCTTCAGCCGTCCGGCAAACTTGATTTTATTGTTATTGTTCATCTACACAAACACCTTTCAAAAGAGATATTTGTCCACATTACGAATTGTATTATACCACTAATCACCCGAAAGCAAAAGCTTTTTTTGTCTGACAGCTTTCCCCGGTCCATAAGTTTCGCTGGCGGAACGCTTCTCTCAAAGCAAGAGATCCGCCAGCAGAACGGTTGATTCCTGTAGAAAAGGGCTGCCGCAGATTACTCTGCGGCAGCCCTTTCTTCTTACCGTCTCCGGTCAATTCCTGTCATTCTGATGTGTATCAGTCATCCACATACGGCATGATTGCCATATGTCTTGCGCGTTTTACTGCTACAGTGACTGCTCTCTGATGTTTTGCACAGGTGCCTGTCACTCTTCTCGGCAGGATTTTTCCACGCTCAGATACATATTTTTTCAGTTTTGCTGCATCCTTGTAGCTGATTTCTTCGCCGCCGCAGAAAACACAGACTTTTCTTCTTCTGCGCATCGGTTTTCTGGATGCCGGTTTCTCACTGTTATTGTAAGCCATGTTCACACTCTCCTTTATCACGATTAATTAAATGGAAGCTCCTCGTCGATTCCATCCGGAATGTTCATAAATCCATCTGCGGAAACACTGCCCATATCACGGGGAGCAGCCGCCGGCGCAGGTGCAGGCGCAGAATTGTAAGGCGCAGCGTATCCGCTGTTATGCTCGCTGGCGCTCTTGCTCTCCGCAAACTCCTGTTCCTCAACAACAACGTCTGTCGTATAGACCTTCTGTCCTTCGCGGTTGGTGTAGCTTCCGGTCTGGATGCGGCCTGTGATGGCAATCTTCGTTCCCTGGCGCAGATATTTCTCTGCGAACTCAGCCTGACGTCCGAACGCAACACAGCCGATAAAATCAGCGGCAGCGTCTCCGTCACGCTTGAAACGTCTGTCCACAGCAAGTGTATAACGTGCAACCGCTGTTGCGTTCTCACCTGCGGAATATCTCACATCCGGGTCTCTTGTCAGTCTTCCCATTAAAATGACTTTATTCATTGATCTACCTCTTATGCCTCTTTCTTAACAACCAGGTATCTCAGTACATTGTCCATAATACGCATATGGCGCTCGATCTCTGCCGGAGCAGTCGTCTCTGCTTCGAACTGGATGAAATAATAGAAGCCTTCGCGCATGTGCTGGATTTCATAAGCGAGACGTTTTTTGCCCCACTCCTCCACCTCAGAGATGGTTCCGCCGTAACGGGTTACATAGCCTTTCGCTTTCTCTACTACGGCATTGCGCTCTTCTTCCTCAAGCTTTGCGTTTACAACCAGTGCTAATTCGTACTTGTTCATGCTTTCCCTCCTTCTGGTCTTTGGCCCCCTGCACGCCAGGGAGCAAGGAATCCGTTTTTGTATATCACAGAACCTGATTCTACCATAAATGCGAAAAAAATACAAGAGCCAGGGATTTTTTCTTTGGTCACTTTCGTCCGCTTTTGAATTTTCAAACCATACTTTAGTTTTGGAAACACTTGACAAAATTTGAAGAATATAGTTTGATGATAACAGAAAACAACCGAATAATTTTTGGCAAAACCTTCGAAAGATGGTGACGCAAAGCTATAGGGTCTAATCCATGTAACATGAGAATGACAACCAGTTGCAGTAATCGAATCTTATCGGATTTGCCGATAGATATTGTGCAACGGATAAAACGAATGTTTTATCCGTTTTTTATTATATTTTATTCCTGTTTTTTCCAATCATTCAATTGCAGACAATCCGAGTATTTGCCGAAACGAAGAAACAGACGCCGACGACGTACGCAAAGCCCGAATTGCCGGCCTGTACCGCCGCGACGAGCAGATGACTCTGCGTCTCAGTCACGAAAATCCGGAAATCAAACAGCTTTACCGGGATTTCTATGGAAAACCGCTCAGTGAATTAGCGGAAAAAATGCTTCACACTGCTTATATCAGCAGAGCCGGGGACTTAAAACAAGGCACAACAAAACAGGAAACGAAGAATGACAAAAAGAAAGGAACAGAAACAATGACAAAATGGAAATGTAAGATCTGCGGTTATATTTATGAAGGAGAAACTCAGCCGGAGGATTATACCTGTCCAATCTGGAAGCAGCCGGCATCTTCTTTCGAAAAGGTAGAAGAAGTACCGTCCGCATCCGGAACCTCTCCCTATGCAGGCACAAAAACAGAGAAGAACCTTCAGGAAGCCTTTGCAGGTGAAAGCCAGGCAAGAAACAAATACACCTTCTTTGCCCAGATCGCGGAATTATTCCTGATGACAGCGCGCAACGAACAGGAACATGCCCGCCTCTGGTATCAGGAACTTGGTCATGTGGGAACCTCCGATCCGGTCGGCGCTAACCGTGTGCCGCCGGCACACAGCACCGCCAAATGGACATGCAAGCATGTCCGCTTGGCTCGTTGCCCGCGGGAATAAACGGCGGACAGACTGCAAAAACGCATGTTCAGGCACACTCTACTCTTTCTTTCGGAGGCCTCTCGTATTTTTTTCCACCAGCTTCCGCGCGATCATGATCTGGTGTCCGCAGCCGACGCACTTCAGCCTGAAGTCCGCGCCCACACGAAGGATTTCCCACTCGCTGCTGCCGCAGGGATGCGGCTTTTTCAATTTCACAATATCTCCAACTTCGTAATTCATAACTACCTCACTTTTATCCGGGACATCACCTGCCCGATTGGTTCTTCGATCAGCAGATCCGCATTGCCGTCCACCGGTGTGGCGCTCCGGTTCAGCACGATCAGCGCTTCTCCCTGAAAATATCTGAGCAACCCTGCCGCCGGATAGACCGCCAGGGACGTTCCCCCTACGATTAATACGTCTGCTTCTGAAATAGCATTTACCGACTCTTCCATAATCTTCTGGTCCAGAGCTTCCTCATACAGGACAACGTCCGGTTTCACAATTCCCTGGCAGTGTTTACACCGCGGAACACCATCCGTATCCCTGATATACTGCGCATCATAAAATGCACCGCAGTTCATGCAGTAATTTCTGTGGATGCTGCCATGCAGCTCCAGAACCTTCCGGCTCCCGGCTACCTGATGGAGACCGTCAATATTCTGGGTTGCCACTGCCTTCAGCTTTCCAGCCTGTTCCAGTTCCGCCAGCTTTTTGTGTGCCGCGTTTGGAGCCGCATCCAGCACCAGCATCTTTTCCCGGTAAAAGCGGAAAAATTCCTCCGGATGTCTCATAAAAAAGCTGTGACTCAGGATCGTCTCCGGCGGATACTCATACTTTTGATGATACAGCCCGTCCACACTTCTGAAATCCGGAATTCCGCTCTCCGTGGACACACCCGCTCCTCCAAAAAACACCAGTCGGTCATATCGGTCGATAATCTGCTGCAGTCTCTCGATTTTCTCCATTTTTTCCTCCTTCCTGACGCACTTGCTGCGTCATCAAGGCAGATTTGGAAGTTTATTTCCAAACTTTCTCCTCCCGAAGCTGTCCGCTTACGATATCCTTACTCCCTGCACCACAAAACGCTGAGAGGAATCTCGCGCAGCACAGGTGGACAGGGTAACAATCTTGCTGTTTTCATCCATCGCCGGAACTTCCAGCGGAATTTCGCTTCTGGCTGCCATATCCGCCTGATACTGGGTAAACGCTTCTCCCGGACCGGAAAACAGGGTGTACGCATCGCTTACCGCATCGGTATAAAAGGCGCTGAACGCCTGATACCGATAATTTCCCTCCGGGGTAAGGATCCAGAAATAGACACTGTCCTTATAACTCTCTCTCTCCTTGAAAAATTTCAGTTTTCCGAACATGGACTGATTCTTCATATTATGACCATACACGATGGTGTTGCAGTCGGAAAAATCCCCGCTGTTCTGATAATCCACAAATATGGATCCCGCATAGTTGCTGTTTCCTTCATAAGTCGTATGCAGATACTCGTCGTTGTCCGCTCCCTGAACAATGGGATAACTGATATCCAACGCTTCGATGTACAGCCATCCTTTCACATCCGGATTGATCGCCTGGAGAGACGCAAAATCCACCGTCAGCGGCGGCTGAGCCGGCTGTTCCTCCACGCTGCTGCTGTCTTCTGTCTTGGGCTGTTCCGCAGCCGGCGTCACGACAGCCGTGTACTGCCGCAGCTCCTCGTATTCATCCGTGCCCTCCTTGTATGAGAGGAATATTTTGATCAGATTATATGCAGAAAAAACAAGTACACACAGCGCCAGGACGAACAGAACTCTCCAGAGAATTTTTCCGGCTGTACTTCCTGATTTTTTCTTTCCTTTTTTTGCCATTTTCCATCTCCTGAAGTGTTATTTGCATGAAAAAATGCCTTTTGCTTCTTATATTTTATTTCATCCTCTTTTCACTTGTCAACCTTTACATTTTCAGCGATTCCAAGTACAATAGTAGACAGAGTGTAACTATTCAGCCAGGTCTGCGCATTTACTGCGCAGACCGCATAAAAACGTAGCGCTTATGGGCATCCGCCCCATCGCGAAGCGATTTTTCATGGGCGGATGCCGTAACAGTTCTGCTGGCTGAACTGTTACGACAGAGTTACTGTTCATACCGCTGTATATTGGTTCGTAAGATCCGGCGGTCATCTTATTTGAAAGGAAAGATGTTATGGCAATTCATGTATTAGATGAAGCAAACCGTTGTCTGAACTGTAAAGTTCCCCAGTGTCAGAAAGGCTGCCCCATCCACACACCGATCCCTACCGTCATCCAGCTGATGCTCAACGGAAAGCTGGATGAGGCGGGATGGATGCTCTTTGAGAACAACCCTCTGACCACGGTATGTAGTCTGGTCTGCAATCACGAAAACCAGTGCGAAGGCCACTGCGTACTTGGAAAAAAAGGCGCTCCGGTACATTTTTCGACCATCGAAAACTATATTTCCAGTACCTACAGTTCCAAAATGGTCAAAGGTCCGGCTCCGTCCAACGGAATGCGTGTCGCGATCATCGGTTCCGGTCCCGCCGGCCTGACCATCGCTGTTCTGCTGGCGCGCAAGGGATATCAGGTCACGATTTTTGAAGGCAAGGACAAGATCGGCGGCGTCCTGCGCTACGGCATCCCGGAGTTCCGGCTTCCCAAAAGCATTCTCGATGATTTCGAGTACCGCCATCTGATCCTGAAAGATATCAAGGTTCGCCCGAACACGACCATCGGCGGAGCCATCTCCATTGACGATCTGCTCCGCGACGGCTATAAATCCATTTTTATCGGAACCGGAGTGTGGCGTCCCAACGCGCTGCACATCAAAGGGGAAACCCTTGGCCATGTACACTTTGGGATCAATTACCTGAACAATCCGGACAGTTTCCACCTGGGAGAGCATGTGATCGTGATCGGCGCCGGCAATGCCGCAATGGATGTTGCCCGCACGGCTCTTCGAAAAGGAGTCCGTTCTCTGCAGTGCTTTTCACGCACCTCCACCGTTGCGGCAAGCAAGCATGAGTATGAGTACGCCGTCCTGGAAGGCGTAGAATTTATTTACTGCAAGATTCCGGTGGAAATCACCGATGACGGCGTCATCTTTGCTGACGCCCTGGAAAAGGAAGACGGTTCTGTGGAACAGATTCCAGGAACCGAGAAGCTTTACCCGGCAGACAGCGTGATCATCTCCATCAGCCAGGGACCGAAAAACAAACTGGTCAACACCACCAAAGGCCTGGATGTCAACAGACGCGGACTTCTTCTGACCGACGAAGAAGGACATACCTCCCGTCCGGAGATCTTCGCCAGCGGCGATGTGGTCAACGGCGCACGGACGGTTGTTGAAGCGGTTGCACATTCCAAAGTCGTTGCAGAGGCGATGGACGCTTATATGCAGAGCCTTCCAAAGGAAGAAACTGCCACTGAAAAACAGTAACCGTTCAGCCAGCTGAACGGTTGCCGCATCTGCCCATGACAAATCGCTTCGCGATTGGGCGAATGCACACAGTCACTGCGTTCTCATTTGGTCTGCGCAGTTAATTGCGCAGACCAGATCGGAACGAAGGCAAAAAAAATGCTCTCTACACTCCCACCTGACATGGAAACTGTAAAGAGTATTAAAAATTGCGGGAGCAGGATTTGAACCTGCGGCCTTCGGGTTATGAGCCCGACGAGCTTCCAGACTGCTCCATCCCGCGCTGTTGTCTCCTGATATCTTTATTATAGTTCCATTTTCCCCGTCTGTCAATGCGGAAACGTCTAAAAATTTTGACTTTTTCTGATAAGTTCCGACATTTTTTTGATTTTTTTCGGGACAATCCAAAAATTTCAACATACCAACCTTCATTTTGCTCGATTCTGCACTTGATTTCTCCTTCGTTTTATGCTAGACTTTTACAGTCTGAAAAGTCAACTGTAAACTTTGACTGTAAATAAGCTGTTTCGGACGCTGGTTGAATTCCCGACGATTCCGCAGCAGACATCATCACATGGGAGGACAAGTTATGAAAACTCTGAAAAAGGTGTGTACCCACATCTTTATCGACGGCCTTGGAGGAATGACCCACGGCCTGTTTGCAACTCTGATTATCGGAACGATCCTGCAGCAGATCGGCACCCTGATCGGCGGCTCCGTCGGCGATATGATCTTCCAGATCGGCAAGATCGCCGCAGCCCTGACCAGTGCAGGCATCGGCATCGGTGTCGCCGTGAAATACCGGGAAAGCTCTCTGGTCACAGTATCCGCTGCCATCGCCGGAGTCATCGGCGGCTATGCCAGCCAGCTCCTCGCAGGAACTTTCTTTGTGGACGGAAATGTGATCTTCTCCGGTCCGGGCGAACCTCTGGGAGCGTTCGTGGCAGCTTTCGTCGGTATCACCATCGGACATCTGGTCTCAGGCAAAACGAAACTGGATATCATCCTGACACCAGTAGTCACCATCGCCGCCGGCGGCGCTGCGGGACTTCTGGCGGGCCCTCCTGTCTCACGTCTCATGACCGGCCTTGGCAGTATCATCAACTGGGGAACGGAACAGCAGCCGCTTCTGATGGGTATCATCGTCTCCGTCGTAATGGGAATGGTCCTGACCCTTCCGATCAGCTCCGCTGCACTTGGAATCATCCTGAACCTTTCCGGTCTTGCCGCCGGTGCAGCGACCATCGGCTGCTGCTGCAACATGATCGGATTTGCCGTTGCCAGCTACCGCGAAAATGGATTCGGTGGCTTTATTGCCCAGGGAATCGGAACCTCCATGCTCCAGGTACCCAATATCATGCGTCATCCGCTGATCTGGCTGCCGGCAATCCTTTCCAGCGCCATTCTCGGTCCTGTGGGAACCATGCTGGCAAATATGCAGAACAATGCCACCGGTTCCGGAATGGGCTCCGCTGGGCTGGTCGGACAGCTTACCACCTATGAAACCATGATCACCTACGATCCAGCCAGTGTCGTACTCGTAAAGATCCTACTGCTGCACTTCGTTCTTCCTGCTGTGCTGTCCCTGATCTTCTCTGAAATGATGAGAAAGAAAGGATGGATCCGGGAAGGAGACATGGCTCTCGGTCTTTGATTTTTACAATCGCCCGGCTGCCGTTATAACAGCCGCCGGGCGATCTTTATACTATCTTTATCCTATCTTTCTGCCATTCTTTTTAAAAACGAATTACATCCAATCCCTGCGACAGTTATTGCTGCGGTATCATTGTCTCGTCTTCTTCTCCGGGCTGGATCAGAGTCCCGTATACCACCGGTTCAATCGTCCGCTTCATCAGCAGATGGATCACTTCATCTCCGCCTCTCTCCTTGATATAGCTGAGAAACTTCCCCGTCATTTCCGACATGATACTTTCCAGCCCTTCCATGATCAGCGCACAGCCCGGCGTTTCGTTCCAGCGCACTTCGATCCGGTCCCCCTGGAAATAAACCCTCAGAGTCCTGCGCATCGCCTCTTCCAGAAAGGCAATCCCAATCTTCAGCACCTGGATCCCATCCTCGTTGGACGCAAATTCTACGGTCGCTCCCACCAGATATTTCTCCTGGTTCACTTCCACTGTACTTACCGCGGCGCCGTTTCTGCCAAGTTCTATCCGGTGATGATCCTCTCCTTCTTCCAGCAGAAGGTACAGCCTTCCCTGTTCATAGCAAAATCCCATCTTCTGTATTCCATTGGAAAAATTATTGTGAAACACCTGCATCGCCAGAGGAAACAGCCCCACATGGACGTCTTCCATCTGATACATCTTTCCGTCCAGAAGTCTCTCCCTGCCATATTCTGCCGCAGCGTTTCTCCTTCCCGGGCAATGATTTTTCCAGCCTCCCCGAAGGATCGGCGCTCTGTCATACTGGATCCCTGCGATCTTCCGCTGCAGGATCGCAAGCTGCCTCTGTTTCCATTCGTCCTCCGGAAGATGATCCGCAGCGCTGAAATCCTTTCCGAAATACTTTCTCAGGATCCGCAGCAGGTCACAGTTCACAAACAACTCATTGCTTCCCGCATTGGTCACCAGAACCATCTCCAGATCCGGAAGAACCAGCACGTTCTGTCCGAGCATCCCGTTGAACGCATAGCTGCCGGGACGCTCCTCCATCCAAATCTGATATCCGTATCCATATTTTCCCATCCGTTCGTCCGGCATGGAATGAACCGCTGTGGAACGTTCCACCCATCCCTCCGGAAGCACCCGTTTTCCTTCCCAGATACCATCCTGAAGATACAGCTGTCCAAGCTTCGCCGCATCTTCCGGACACAGGAACAGCCCCCAGCCGCCTTTTGTGATCCCCGCCGGGCAGCTCTCCCAGAAAATATGCTCAATTCCCAGAGGCTCCCACAGGCGCGGGGTCAGATATTCCATCATGGACATTCCCGTCCGTTCCGTGACGATCGCGGACAGCATATAAGAATTCATGCTGTTATACTCAAACGTAGTACCCGGAGTCCCCCGAACCGGTGCGTCAAGGAAACCGCTGACCCAGTCGTTTCCGGAAACCGCGCCCATTTCATTGAAATTCACGCCGCTCTGCATGGTCAGCAGGTCTTCCACTGTGATCTCCGGACGCAGGATTTTCTGCAGCAGTCCCACATGCCCTTCAAAGATCTTGTGGATATCTTCATCCAGCGATACTTTTCCCTCTGCTTCCAGAAATCCGATCGCCATTCCGGTGATACTTTTGCACATGGAATACGTGACATGCCAGATTCCACTCTGATACGGTGAAAAATTGCATTCACAGATCTTCTTTCCATGGCGAAGGATCATCAGGTGATGCATATCCGTCAGTCTGCTGTCCTCCAGTTCCCGGATCATTTTTGCCAGATACTCGCTGGAGATTCCCTGGCTCTCCGGAGTTGCTTCCTCAAAGCAGGATCTGCCAAAGGAAGGAGATGTCATTGTCTTTTGCGGAACAAAATCCGTCCTGCCCAGATGCCCGGTCGTTCCGTTCATCAGCTCCCATACCATTTCTATCGTATTCA
>CABUPZ010000011.1 GCA_902493585.1 uncultured Fusicatenibacter sp.
GCAAACAAGAACTCCATCAAGATCATCGGTGACAACACAGATATGTACGCACAGGCTTACTTTGATTATGACTCCAAGAAGTCCGGCGGTGTTACCATGTCTCACCTGAGATTCGGTAAGAAACCGATCAAATCTACATATCTGATCCATAAAGCGAACTTTGTTGCATGTCATAATCCTTCTTATGTACATAAATACAACATGGTTCAGGAACTGGTAGACGGAGGAACCTTCCTTCTGAACTGCCCATGGGATGAGGCAGGACTGGAAGAGCATCTGCCAGGCCAGGTAAAAGCATTTATCGCTAATCACAATATCAAATTCTACACCATCGACGGTGTGAAGATCGGTATTGAAACCGGTATGGGACCGACCCGTATCAATACCATCCTGCAGTCCGCATTCTTCAAACTGGCTGACATTATTCCGCAGGACAAGGCAAACGAGCTGATGAAAGCAGCTGCAAAAGCTACCTACGGACGTAAAGGTGACGATGTCGTTGCCAAGAACTGGGCAGCAATCGATGCAGGCGCTCAGCAGGTTAAAGAAGTAAAAGTTCCGGAAAGCTGGAAGAACGCAGCAGACGAAGGACTTCAGTCCACACATGCAGACAAGGGCTCCAAGGAAGTTGTTGAATTCGTAAACAACATCCAGTCCAAAGTTACTTCTCAGGAAGGAAACTCTCTGCCGGTATCCGCATTCAAGGATTTCGTAGATGGAACAACTCCGTCCGGTACCTCCGCATACGAGAAACGTGGTATCGCAGTCAATATCCCTGTATGGCAGCCGGAAAACTGTATCCAGTGTAACCGCTGTGCATATGTCTGCCCGCATGCAGTTATCCGTCCGATCGCTATGACTGCAGAAGAAGCAGCAAACGCACCGGAAGGAATCAAGACGCTGCCGATGACAGGTATGCCGGAATACACCTTCACAATGGCTATTTCCGCACTTGACTGTACCGGATGTGGTTCCTGTGCAAACGTATGTCCTGGCAAGAAGGGCGTAAAAGCTCTGGCTATGGAAAATATGGAAGCAAACGTTGAGTCTCAGAAATACTTCGACTATGCAGCAGCTCTTCCGGAGAAATCCGATGTTGTTGCGAAGTTCAAAGAGACAACCGTTAAGGGAAGCCAGTTCAAGAAACCTCTGCTTGAGTTCTCCGGCGCATGTGCAGGATGTGGTGAGACACCATACGCAAAACTGATCACCCAGCTGTTCGGTGACAGAATGTACATTGCAAACGCAACAGGATGTTCCTCCATCTGGGGCAACTCCTCACCGTCCACACCATACACAGTAAACGACGCAGGCAAAGGCCCGGCATGGTCCAACTCCCTGTTCGAGGACAACGCTGAGTTTGGTTACGGTATGCTGCTTGCAAACAAAGCAATCCGTAATGGACTGAAGACAAAAGTTGAAACCGTTATGAACAACGAAAATGCTTCCGAAGAAGTGAAGGCAGCATGCCAGGAATACCTGGATACCTTCAACGTAGGAGCAACCAACGGAACCGCTACCGACAAACTGGTAGAGGCAATCAAAGATATCGACTGCGATGTATGCAGAGACATCGTTAAGAACAAAGACTTCCTGGCTAAGAAATCCCAGTGGATCTTCGGTGGTGACGGATGGGCTTACGATATCGGATTCGGCGGTGTTGACCATGTTCTCGCAAGCGGACAGGATATCAACATCATGGTATTCGATACCGAGGTTTACTCCAACACAGGCGGACAGTCTTCCAAGGCTACACCTACCGGCGCAGTTGCACAGTTCGCAGCAGGCGGTAAAGAAGTGAAGAAGAAAGACCTGGCAAGCATCGCAATGAGCTACGGCTATGTATACGTTGCTCAGATCGCTATGGGCGCTGACTATGCACAGACCGTAAAAGCGATCGCAGAGGCTGAGGCTTATCCGGGACCGTCCCTGATCATTGCTTACGCTCCGTGTATCAACCACGGTATCAAGAAGGGTATGAGCAAAGCACAGACAGAGGAAGAGCTGGCAGTAAAAGCTGGTTACTGGCATTGCTTCCGCTTCAACCCGGCACTGACCGCAGAAGGCAAGAGCGCATTCACTCTGGATTCCAAGGCTCCGACCGGAGATTATCAGGAATTCCTGGATGGAGAGGTACGTTACAATTCTCTGAAACGTGCAAATCCGGAGAAAGCTGCAAGACTGTTTGCTAAGAACGAGAGCGAGGCTAAGGCACGTTACAACTACCTGACCAGACTCGGCGCTCTGTACAGCCCGGAAGAGCAGTAAAAAATTCCCTTGTGGAAGTAAAAGATAGTATTCAAGCGATGAAATAGAAATCCGCCCGCAGGCCGGTTCTTTCCGAGAATCCGGGCTGCGGGCGTTTTTTTCGGGCGGACGAAAAAAAACCTTGCAATCTGCTGGCAGAAGCGGTATAATGACAGAGTCGGTAAAGACATGGACGGATTCCCGAGTGGCCAAAGGGGACAGACTGTAAATCTGCTGCAAATTGCTTCGATGGTTCGAATCCATCTCCGTCCAGGCTGGAGTCACTGTGAAGTGGCTCCTTTTTTTTGTACACGGATTTTTGACGTTTTCTGTCAGATAACGGAATTTTGCCGTCGTTTTGACTGAAATACGTCGAAAAACATCGAAAGAATATAAAACATAACCAAAGAAATCTTAAAAATTCCAATGAAAAGAAAAAAATATTCTATGTTTCCGGAAGACGATATCCGTTATACTGTCAATATCAACAAGAAACACGGGAATGCGTGTTGAACGGAAGGAGAAAAGAATATGAAGAAAAAAATGGTTGTATTGACAATGGCAGCTTTGCTTGCATTCTCAGCAACTGCATGTGGATCTGACGGCTCATCAGGCAGCAGCACTGCAAGCACAGGAAGTACATCTGCACAGACAGACAGCACCGCTTCGGAGACCGGCGGAGAGGTAGCAAACAAAGATAAACCGCTGGTATGGTTCAATCGCCAGCCGTCCAACAGTTCTACCGGAGAACTGGATATGACAGCGCTGAACTTCAACGAAGATACATACTATGTAGGTTTCGACGCAAATCAGGGTGCTGAACTGCAGGGTACGATGGTTATGGATTATATCGAGGCAAACATTGATACCATCGATCGCAACGGCGACGGTGTGATCGGCTACGTTCTGGCAATTGGTGATATCGGACATAACGATTCCATTGCACGTACAAGAGGTGTTCGTAAAGCCCTTGGCACAGGCGTTGAGAAAGACGGAGCGATCAACAGTGAGCCGGTAGGAACCAACACCGACGGATCCGCAACCGCTGTGCAGGACGGTACACTGGAAGCAGGCGGAAAATCTTATGTGATCCGTGAGCTTGCTTCTCAGGAAATGAAGAACTCCGCAGGAGCTACCTGGGACGCAGCGACTGCAGGAAACGCGATCGGAACATGGTCCTCCTCCTTTGGAGATGAGATCGATGTTGTCGTTTCCAATAACGATGGAATGGGAATGTCTATGTTCAATGCATGGTCCAGAGATAACGAAGTACCAACCTTTGGTTATGACGCAAACAACGATGCTGTTGCAGCGATCGCAGAAGGATATGGCGGAACCATCAGCCAGCATGCAGATGTACAGGCATATCTGACACTTCGTGTTCTGCGTAACGCGCTGGACGGTGTTGACATTGATACAGGTATCGGTACCGCAGACGAGGCAGGCAATGTTCTGAGTGATGACGTATACGTATACAACGAGGAAGAACGTTCCTACTACGCACTGAATGTTGCGGTTACTGCTGACAACTATCAGGAATTTACAGATTCCACCAAGGTTTATGGGCCGGTATCCAATCAGCTGGACGAAAGCTCTCATGCAACTAAGAAAGTTTGGCTGAATATCTATAACTCTTCCGATAACTTCCTGAGTTCCACCTATCAGCCGCTGCTTGAGAAATATGACGACCTGCTGAATCTGGAAGTTGACTACATCGGCGGCGACGGACAGACAGAGTCCAACATTACAAACCGTTTGGGCAATCCGGGCCAGTATGACGCATTTGCGATCAACATGGTTAAGACAGGCAATGCCGCTTCTTATACAGCTCTGCTTAGTCAGTAATTTTTATCAAACAGTGAGACTTGCGATTAGGGAGAAGAAATTCTCCCTAATTGCTCTCTGTAAACGATCATGTATCTGCAGAATCTGAAAATATCCACATACATATACAACAGGAGTAAAGAGTATGGCAGAAAAGAAAGATGATATCGTCTTATCGATCCGTGGTATGAGTAAGTCCTTTGGCCGGAACAGGGTTCTGGATCACATCAATCTGGATGTGAAGCGCGGAACCGTTATGGGGCTTATGGGAGAAAATGGCGCCGGTAAGTCGACAATGATGAAATGTCTTTTCGGTACTTACCAGAAAGATGAAGGCAATATCTTCCTTGACGGCAGGGAAGTGAGCTTTTCCGGACCGAAAGATGCTCTTGAGAATGGAATCGCCATGGTGCATCAGGAGCTGAATCAGTGTCTGGAAAGAAATGTGATTGACAATTTATTCCTTGGACGTTATCCGGTAAATTCCATGGGAATTGTCGATGAGGGACGAATGAAAAAAGAGGCATCCGAGCTTTTCCGAAAGCTTGGCATGACCGTCAACCTCACGCAGCCCATGCGAAACATGTCTGTATCTCAGAGACAGATGTGTGAGATTGCCAAGGCAATTTCCTATAATTCAAAGGTAATCGTTCTGGATGAGCCGACTTCCTCACTGACGGTACAGGAGGTTGACAAGCTTTTTGGGATGATGAGAATGTTAAAGGAGCAGGGAATCTCCCTGATCTATATTTCTCACAAGATGGATGAGATTTTCGAAATCTGTGATGAGATCTCGGTACTCCGGGACGGAAATCTTGTAATGACCAAGCGCACGGAAGATACCAATATGAACGAGCTGATCGCAGCCATGGTCGGACGTTCTCTTGACAACCGTTTTCCGCCGGTTGACAACAAACCGAAGGATGTGATCCTGTCCATCCAGCATCTGTCCACAAAGTTTGAGCCGCATCTGCAGGATATCTCCTTCGATGTACGGGAGGGTGAGATCTTCGGACTGTACGGACTGGTAGGCGCAGGGCGGACCGAGCTTCTGGAAACCATCTTCGGTGTGCGCACCAGGGCGGCAGGGCGTGTCTATTTTAACAACCGCCTGATGAACTTCAACAGTGCAAAGGAAGCGATGGATCATGGATTTGCGATGATCACCGAGGAGCGGAAGGCAAACGGTCTCTTCCTGAAAGGCGACCTTACGTTCAACACGACGATCGCAAATCTGAATCAGTATAAGTCAGGACCGGCGCTGTCGGATGCAAAGATGGTAAAAGCCACTGCGAAAGAGATCAAGATCATGCACACGAAATGCCTGGGACCGGAAGATATGATTTCAAGCCTTTCCGGCGGTAATCAGCAGAAAGTCATTTTCGGAAAATGGCTGGAGCGGGAGCCGCAGGTGTTTATGATGGATGAGCCGACCCGAGGAATCGATGTCGGTGCGAAATATGAAATCTATGAGTTGATCATCAATATGGCGAAGCAGGGAAAGACGATCATCGTTGTTTCCTCTGAGATGCCGGAGATTCTGGGAATTACAAACCGTATTGGTGTTATGTCCAACGGACATCTTTCCGGAATTGTCAATACCAAAGAGACAAACCAGGAAGAACTTTTAAGGCTCAGTGCAAAATACCTATAACGAGGGAGCGTGACGGATATGGCGAATGCAAACAGTAAGATTCTTACGGCTGAGCAGGAAGCAAAGCTGCGTAAGCCGATCGATGAATATGTCGGAAAAATTCAGAAACAGATTGACAGTCTGAGAACTGACGGTACCGATAAAGCCGTTTCTATCCAGAATCAGATGGATGGAATCAAGAGAGACAAGAGTCTCACCAAAGGTGAGAAAGAAAGCAGGCTTTCCAATGCCAGGACAGAACTGGAAAAGGCAAAAGCAGTGGAAGCAAAAAATAAAGATGAGATTGCAAAACTGATTGCCGATGCGGAAGCTTACATTAAGGCACACTTTGACACCGAGTATTATCAGCCGGTGAAAGAAAGCTGCGCACAGGAGAAAATGCGGGCGCAGGAAAAATATAATGCCAGAGTTGCGGAGCTGAAAAAACAGCATCAGGAAACCATGGCGAAGCTTTCGGATCATCAGGAAATCAAAGATGAAAAGTACGTTCAGAAAAACCGTCTGTTCGATGCGAAAATGGAACGTGACAAAGATTTCCAGCAGATCAAGGACAGAAGACATAACGCTTACAGCTATAAATATCATCTGATCGATATGCTCCGTATGTCGAAGTTCACATTCCTGGAGACAAGAGCGCAGAAATGGGAAAACTACAAGTATACGTTCAACCGCAGAAACTTTCTGCTGCAGAATGGTCTGTATATTGCGATTCTCCTGATCTTCATTGCGCTGTGTATCATTACGCCGGTGGTCAAAGGATCGCCGCTGCTTACCTACAACAACGTGCTGAATATCCTTCAGCAGGCTTCTCCGAGAATGTTCCTTGCCCTTGGCGTTGCCGGACTGATCCTTCTGACCGGTACTGACCTTTCCATCGGACGTATGGTTGGTATGGGTATGACCACGGCAACCATCATTATGCATCAGGGCATCAATACAGGTTCCGTGTTCGGACATGTGTTTGACTTTACAGGAATACCGGTTGCAGGCAGAGTGGTTTTTGCACTGGTAGCGTGCGTGGTTCTGTGTACGTTCTTCACAACCATCGCAGGTTTCTTCACAGCCAAATTTAAAATGCACCCGTTCATTTCCACAATGGCGAACATGCTGGTCATCTTCGGACTTGTTACATACGCAACGAAGGGTGTATCCTTTGGTGCCATCGAGCCGACGATCCCGAATATGGTGATTCCGAAGATTAATGGTTTCCCGACCATTATCCTCTGGGCGGTAGCGGCGATCGTGATCGTATGGTTCATCTGGAACAAAACAACCTTCGGAAAAAATCTGTATGCGGTCGGCGGTAACCCGGAAGCAGCAGCGGTTTCCGGTATTTCCGTTTTCCGCGTAACCGTAGGTGCCTTCATTCTGGCAGGTATCCTGTATGGTTTTGGCTCCTGGCTGGAGTGTGCGCGAATGGTAGGTTCCGGTTCTGCAGCTTATGGACAGGGCTGGGAGATGGATGCGATCGCGGCCTGCGTAGTCGGCGGTGTATCCTTTACCGGTGGTATCGGTAAAATTTCAGGTGTCGTAGTCGGTGTCGTTATCTTTACCGCACTTACTTATTCCCTGACCATCCTTGGTATCGATACAAACCTGCAGTTCGTATTCTCCGGAATTATCATCCTGGTGGCAGTAACACTTGACTGTCTGAAATACGTTCAGAAGAAATAAAAACAGTTATGCAAACGTGACAAAGGCGCTGCTGTGCGGAACATTCTGCACGGCGGCGTCTTTTCCTGACACCGGAGACAGCTGCCGCTCTGACATCCGCCGCCGGTTACGGTACGGTCGTTTACATTTTTCAGGGCGTTTGATATAATACAAAACAAACGAGAAATACACAAATACGGAGAAAAACTATGGAAAAATATACGGTACTTTTGGTGGATGATGAAGAAGAAGTCATACAGGTGATCATGAAAAAAATCAACTGGGAAGGGCTCGGTTTTTCCGTGATCGGATACGCCAACAACGGCGTGAAGGCGCTTGAGATGGTGGAGGAATTCCAGCCGGATGTTGTCATGACAGATATCCGGATGCCGTATATGGACGGGCTGGAATTATCCAGCCGCATCAAGACAGAATTTCCGGCGACCAAGATCCTGCTCTTCACAGGGTTCGATGAGTTTGAATACGCGAAAGAAGCCATCCATCTGGAACTGGAAGAATACATACTGAAGCCGGTCAATTCCGTGGAACTGACCAATGTGTTTACCAAACTGAAGATCAAGCTGGATCAGGAGATCAGCGAAAAGCAGAACGTGGAAGAACTGCAGAAGTATTATCTGGAATCACTGCCTCTCCTGCAGGCGAATTTCTATTCTACGTTGATGGAAGGAAGGATCAAAAGAGAAGATCTCCCCAAATATCTCTCCGACTATCAGATTTCCTTTACCGGTGCTTTTTTCTGCTGTGTGGTTGTCCATACTTCTTCCAGACGGGTGCCGAAAAATATGAACCCGCTGCTTCTTGCCACTTCTGTACAGAAACAGGTCAAAGAGTATTTTGGAAAAAAGTGGGACGCGAAATGTTTCAGCTATCTTGGCAACACCGTGCTGATTCCGCAGCTCAACAGTGAAAACGAGGTGTCGGAACTGACGGATGAATGTGACCGGTTCTGCAAATACGCCGAGCGTATCATCGGCGCGGTAGTGACGGTGGGAATCGGACAGGTCTGCGAGGATATTCTGGAACTGGCACAGTCTTACAGCAGTGCGAGAGAGGCTGTCTCCTACCGGGCGATTTACGGAGCCTCACGGGCGATCAATATCAAAGAGATCGCGCCCCAGGAGATGAGCGAACCCGGGATTACCAATGACGCGGAACTGGCAAATCTGTTTAAGATGATCCGTGTGAGCTCCGAAAAAGAGATTGTGGAGGCGGTGGATCAGTATCTGAACCGGATATCGTTTCCGTCGAAATCTCTGCAGCAGCACCATATTGCTGTGATGGAGCTGGTGAGCGCCTTGTATCGGTTTGCGGTGAACAACGAAATAACGATCCAGGGATTTTCCGGGGATATGGGGAACCTTTACAGCAGCCTTCTGGAACTGGAGCCGGACGCCCTGAGAAAATGGTTTACGGATACCAGCCTTTCTTTCCATGAACAGCTTGCCAATGCGCGGAATAAATCCACCAAATCCTTTGTGTCGAAGGCAAAGGAATACGTCCACAATCATTATTCTGATGAAGACCTTTCGCTGGATCATATCTGTCAGGCGCTTGGGGTGTCGAATTCTTACTTTTCTACGATTTTCAAGAAGGAGACGGGGAATTCTTTCATCGGATATCTGACGGAATACCGTATGGAGCAGGCTTCCCGCCTGCTGATGGAGACGAACGAAAAAAGCTATGTCATAGCAAAGAGCGTTGGCTATACGGATCCGAATTATTTCAGTTATGTTTTCAAGCGGCAGTTTGGCGTTTCACCTTCCAAATACAGAACGGAGCATGCAGAAAGTGAAAGATAAGTATGTCAGGAATTTGAAAAATCTGAAGCCGAGAGGCATGCAGTCTACGGTTATGATCGCATTTTCTGTCATATCGGTTTCCCTTATGCTGATTCTGGGAGCTGTGATGTATCTCAGGTTCTCCGCGGCATCCAGGCAGGAGATCGTGCAGAGTACCCAGAAGCTGATGGAACAGACGGCGGAAAACCTCGAGGATTATCTGGTCAGCATGCGGCAGATCTCGGATACAGTGTACTACAACGTGATAAAGGAAAGTGATTTTTCCAGTCAGGATCAGGATATACAGACGAAGATGAATCTTCTGTATGAGGCAAACAAGGATAATCTGCGCAGCATTGCCATATACAACAATTATGGAAGCCTGCTGGCGGCGGAGCCGGTAGCGTCCCAGAAAGAGGATCCGGATGTGACCAGGCAGGACTGGTATCAGCAGGCGATGGACGAGATGGAAAATATGCATTTTTCCACACCTCATATTCAGAATCTGTTCGATGATTCCACGATGCGCTATTACTGGGTGATCTCTCTGAGCCGTGTGGTTGAGATTACACAGGATGGCGTGTCCCAGCTGGGCGTGCTTCTCGTAGATATGGATTATACCGGTATTTCCCGGATGATGAAGCAGATCAACACCTTTGACAACGGGCAGTATTTTTATGTCTGTGACGGCAATGGAGAGATCATTTATCATCCGCGGCAGATACAGATCAGCGACGGGATCACCAGTGAAAACAGTATAGAAGCAGCAGCCTATAAGGATGGGGTCTATGATGAGAAATTTGAGGGAGAACGCCGGAAGATTGTTGTCAATACGATCAGTTATACCGGATGGAAACTGGTGGGCGTGATACCCTACTCCACCTTTACCCACGGAATGGTCAATATGCGTTATTTCATTCTTCTGCTGATGTGTCTGATGGGGATGATGCTTGTGGTGATCAACCGGCTGGTTTCTGTCGGCATTTCCAGGCCGATCCTGAAGCTGAACCATTCAGTCATGGAATACGAAGCGGGGAAAAAGCCGGAGATTTATATCGGAGGGTCGCTGGAGATCCGGCATCTTGGAAATTCCATCCAACGGTCTTATGAGCAGATCGATTCTCTGATGAAAAAGATCGTTCTGGAGCAGAATGAACGGAGAAAGAGTGAGCTGGATGCGCTGCAGAGCCAGATCAACCCGCATTTTCTGTACAATACGCTGGAGTCCATCACCTGGATGGTGGAGGGTGAGCGAAACGACGAGGCGGTCTTTATGATCTCCCAGCTGGCGAAGCTGTTTCGGATCAGTCTTTCCCAGGGACGTACGATCATCACGGTAAAAGAGGAGCTGCAGCACGCGGAAAGCTATATGAATATCCAGAAGGTCCGGTACAAGAATACGTTTTCTGTTGAATTTGACGTGGATCCTTCCCTGTATTCCTGCTGTACGGTCAAGCTGATCCTGCAGCCGATCCTGGAAAATGCGATCAATTATGGTGTCAGCAGCATGGAAGACTGTGGAGAGATCCGGGTGACCGGAAGGCGGGAGAACGGAAATATTATCCTGGCGGTCAGCGACAACGGGATCGGGATGTCGGAAGAGGAAGTGGATCTCGTACTGACAGACAGCCACCGGATCCACAAACATGGTTCAGGGGTTGGCCTTGTGAATGTCAACAATCGGATCCAGATTCTGTTTGGAACAGAATACGGTCTTTCCATCGAAAGCGAGCCCGACGAGGGAACGACGGTTTCCATCTGTATACCGGAGATTCCGTATACGGAGGAAAACAGAAAGATTCTTGAGAGGGGAAGTATCTTCCGGAAAGAAGAAATGGAAGACAAGGGAATGCAGGAAAACAGAGATGAAGAATGACTAAAAAGTGTTTTTTTTAATAGAGGCAGTTCTCGGCATCATGGTCGTGGTGCTGGCGTTTTTGATGCTGCAGGAAAGAAACGGGAAAGATCTTGCCAAAGTTTCCATCATTCTCCAGAATTCGGAGGATAACCAGTGGGCAGGGTTTAAGTATGGACTGGAAATGGCGGCGGAAGATCATGGGATTGAAATGTCTGTGGTCACAACGGAAGGAGCATGGAGCACGGCGGAAGAAATGGATCTGATCGAAGCCGAAATCGAACACGGGGCGGATGCGGTGATCGTACAGCCGGTTTCCGGAGAGGAAACAGAAAAGGCGCTGAAAAAGATCCAGAAGAAAGTTCCTGTCATGCTGGTGGGTTCGGCGGCATCTGAGGAGAGAGAGGACTCGGAACTGCCGGTCACAGAGCCGGACCATTACGCGATGGGGGAAGCTCTGGCACAGGAGCTGCTGAACGATTATGACGGAAATATCAGCGGAAAGACCATCGGGATCCTTTCTGAGACCAAAGAGACAGAGGCTGCGGAGAACCGGGAGCAGGGATTCCGGGAGAAACTGGAGGATTCCGGCGCTGAGATCATCTGGTTGGTTTCCGGTTCTTTCGGGCAGGACGGGGATCAGTCTCTGTCGGCAATGCCGAAGGTGGACGTGATAGCCGCGCTGGACGACAACAGTCTGACTGCGGCGGGAAAAAACGGAACGGCGAATGATCTGCATGGAGCGCTGGTATATGGGATCGGCCATTCCACGGAAGCTTTCTATTATCTCGACGTTACTGCCGTGGAATGCCTGGTGGTGCCGGATGAATTTAACATGGGTTATCAAAGCCTGACACAGATTGCGGAGCGTCTCCGGAATCGTTTCTACCGCCCGGAAGATCAGACAATCTCCTATACGGTGATCCGCAAGGAGACGATGTTTACAAAAGAAAACCAGGAAATCCTTTTTACAATGAGCTAGAGCAACAATACATCGGTTCGAAAACCAGACAGAGGTGGAGCATGAGAGGAAGAAAAATTTTGGCGGCAGGGATCGTTTTTTGTATGTGCATACAGTCCTTATGTGCCTGTGAAAGTCAGCAGTTGTCGGGAGAGGATAAGGTCCGTGTGGGAGTGGCATATTATAATCAAAGCGATACGTTTCTCAATGAGCTGATCGCATGTTTCAAAGAGGAGCTTCAGTCTTTTGAGAGCGATGACCTTGAGGTTACTGTGACAGTTCGTGATGCGGCAGGATCCCAGCGTACCCAGGATGATCAGGTAAGAGAGATGCTCGATGCGGGCTGCAATGTCCTCTGCGTGAATCTGGTGGACCGGGCGGATCCGTCGGAGATCATCGATCTTGCCAGAGAGCGCGACATACCGATCATATTTTTTAACCGTGAGCCTGTGGCGGAAGATCTGATGCAGCAGGATGGTCTCTACTATGTGGGAGCAGAAGCGGAAGAATCCGGCATCATGCAGGGAGAACTTGCGGTCGATGTGATACGGGAAAATGACCGGATCGACCGCAACAAAGACGGAAAGATCCAGTATGTGGTGCTGGAAGGGGAAGCCGGGCATCAGGACGCCATCATCCGGACAGAGAATGCCGTGGAGACTTTGAAGAGCAATGGAATTGTCCTGGAAAAACTCAGCTATCAGATTGCAAACTGGAACCGGGCGCAGGCGCAGAACCGGATGGAGCAGATGATCGGCCAGTATCAGAACAAGATCGAGCTTGTTCTGGCGAACAACGATGATATGGCGCTCGGCGCGATGGACGCTTACCGGAAACTGAATTATACGGAGTCCGCGCTGCCGGTGTTTTTCGGGATTGACGGCACGGATGTGGGCCTGCAGGCGGTCCAGGATGGAAAGATGGCGGGAACGGTTTACAATGACAAAGAAGGGCAGGCGGAAGCCATGGCAAAGCTGGCGGTGGCGGCTGTCACGGGAGAGGGTATGGAAGACATTGCATTTGAAAATGAAAAATATATTTATCTTCCTTACCAAAAAGTCACTCCTGATCATATTGATGAATTTCTCGATGAGGAAGCATGAGAGTTTGGCTGCTGTCTGCGGCCAGCGCTTTACGAGGGGGCATGCGGATTGGCATGTCCCCTCTGGTTCCGCTCAGGAGAGATAATTTTTCATGGAACGAAGCGCTGATTTTTCCAGACGGCTTACCTGTGCCTGTGAGATCCCGATCTCATCGGCAACTTCCATCTGGGTTCTTCCCTGAAAGAAACGCAGGTTGATGATATGGCGTTCCCGGTCGCTGAGACGGTTGATGGCGTCCTGAAGGGCAAGATCCTGGACCCAGTTTTCCTCGCGGTTTTTCTTGTCGCTGAGCTGATCCATCACATAGAGGGTATCGCCGCCCTCGGAATATACCGGTTCATAGAGACTCATGGGACTCTGGATGGCGTCCAGGGCATAGACGATGTCTTCTTTTTCGATGCCGATTTCTTCCGCAATCTCTTCGATGGTAGGTTCTTTTTGATGGGTGCGGACATAAGCTTCCCGCATGCTGAGGGCTTTGTAGGCGGTATCGCGCAGGGAGCGGCTGACACGGATGGCGTTGTTGTCCCGCAGGTAACGGCGGATCTCGCCGATGATCATCGGGACTGCGTAAGTGGAAAATTTGACATTCAAAGTCGTGTCAAAGTTATCGATCGCCTTGATCAGGCCGATACATCCGATCTGGAAGAGGTCATCCGGATTTTCATTGCTGTTGGAAAAGCGCCGGATCACGCTGAGCACGAGGCGCAGATTTCCCTGAATGTACCGTTCTCTGGCGGCAGAATCCCCTTCTTTGATCCTGGTAAGTAACGTTTCTTTTTCCTCATTGGTGAGCACCGGAAGCTTCGAAGTGTTGACTCCGCATATCTCAACCTTATTTGTAGCCATGTTTGAATCCTCCTGTCGTTTCATATGCCTCCCGGCAGAAACCGGGACTTATCTGTGGTGATACGCAAGATAAAGGTGTATGGTAAAATCATTCCATTTCCCGGTTTTGAATATACGAAACGAAGGAAAATTTAATAAAGTTTTGCCCCTTGACAAAACGATGGCAATCGTTCAGCCAGATCTGCGTATTTCCTGTGCAGACCTGGCTGAATCGTTATCAACATTGTTTAATTTTCAGAAATCCAGACTCTCATTTCTCCTTCCGAGCGGTTTCCCCAGAGATAATATGGAATAGCATGCAGCGGAACGCTTTCCGCCTTTGCCGGCTGTTCGCTGTAGAGGCTGTCGTCAGGGATCAGGCGAAGGCCGGAGACGGAGACTGCCGTGTAGGAGCCGAGCACCGGATCCGTGGTTTCAAAAGCAGACAGGGCGGCGTCTTTTGGGATACGGATGGTCTGAAGCTGCGCGCCGTTGTCTTCCTGTTCCAGGCAGTAGACGAGAGGACCGCGCATCAGAGCCACCCGTCCGGCATTTTCACGTACCAGTGGATTCGCGTAGATGCGGCGCACCGGGAGGTCCAGTGTGAGCTCCAGAAGATCGCCGCTTTTCCAGGAACGGTTCAGGTACAGGTAGCCGTCGCGGATATCCAGCGTTTCCTGGGGCAGAACGTTTCCATTCAGGGAAAATGAGAAGACGCTGCACCATGCCGGAATCCGTACGGACAGGGTAAAGTCTGCCTCTGTCTGTTCCGGGAGCACCGTATAGCGCACGGTACCGTTCCAGGGATATCCGGTCTCTGTCTTTATGGTCACGCCGCCGCCTGCCTTAGAGGTAAAGGTTCCTCCGATGTACAGGTGGGAATATAGCGTGTCGGTGTGGTTCGCATCGGTTGTCTCCGGATGAAGGGCTTCTCCCCACGCGTAAACGGACAGGGAGGTGAGAAGACGGGCAATGTTCGGTGGACAGCAGGCACAGGCATACCATTTGGGGCGTTTCGGAAGCACATGGCGGTATTCCTGCTGCTGTCCGGACAGTCCCGGGATCACCTCCAGAGGATTTACGTAGAAGAAACGCTTTCCGTCATGCTGCATGCCGCTGAGCACACCGTTATAAAGCGCCCGTTCCATCACATCGGAGAAACGGCGGTCCGGTTTCAGCTCCAGCATCCGGCGGGCAAAGAACACCAGGCCGATGGAGGCACAGGTTTCCGCGTAGATGGTATCGTTGGGCAGGTCGTAGTCGGTGGTGAAGGCTTCCCCGTGTACCGTGGAGCCGATCCCTCCGGTGATATACATCTGACGGTTTACGGTGTTGTCGAACAGACGCAGACATGCCTGCCAGAGCGCTTCGTCGTGGATTTCGCCTGCAAGGTCCGCCATCGCCGTGTACAGATACATGGCTCTTACACTGTGACCTGTCGCGTGATCCTGTTCCCGGACAGGGGCATAGTTCTGGGCGTAGTTTCTGTTGGAGCCGTCCGTGGACCAGTAATGCCAGCCGCGGTTCTTTTCTTCTTCCTCGAAATAGTCAGGTTCTGTTCCACGTTCGTCGATGAAATACTGCGCAAGGTGCAGATAACGGTCCTCGCCGGTAGCACGGTAAAGGCGCAGGAGCGCAAGCTCGATCTCTTCATGGCCGGGGACTCCCCTGGTTTTTCCTTTTCCAAAGCGATTGTCAATATGGTCAGCCATCCGACACATGATATCCAGCAGGTTTCGTTTGCCCGTTGTCTCATAATAGGCGACGGCAGCTTCTATCATATGTCCGGCGCAGTACAGTTCGTGGCAATCATGAAGATTCTGCCAGCGGTGCTCCGGTTCTTTGGCGGTGAAATAGGTGTTCAGATAACCGTCTTCCTGCTGGGCTCTGCCAATCAGTGCAATGGTGTCGTCGGCACGTTTTTCCAGTTCAGGATCGGGGCTGAGCGCCAGAGCGTATGCCACGGCTTCCAGCCATTTTGCCACGTCGCTGTCCTGGAAGACCATGCCGTAATATTCGCCGTCGGACTCCCCGGCAGCAATCCGGAAATTTTCAATGGCATGGCTTTTTTCCACATCCGGAAGCTCATCGTTCAGGATCTGTTCCTGATAGGGAATCACGGTGTCTTTGACAAGATCCTGGAAATAAGACCAGAAGCTGTCCTGGATCCGGAAGCTGGAAAGAGAGATTTCATGTTCCTGTTTTTTTACCATAATGTCTGTTTCTCCTTTCAGGGGTTACGATTCGCCGGGTGACCGGCAACTGTTTAAAATCAGTATATCGTATAGGGAAAAAAAGAAAATGGACAAAGCGGGAAAAAACATGTATAATTCGGCAGAAAGGAGGAGATGCGATGATTTTTCTTGGAACGGAGCAGAGGAGGAAGGTCTGCGAGTGCAACGTCAACTACAGCCCGGAGGGGATCCGTCATCCGGACCGTGTGATGGATGTTTATGATCTGCTGTATCTGACGGAAGGAAGCTGGGAAATCTGGGAGGAGGACTGCTGCTATTCCATGAAGAAGGGGCAGATCCTGCTGCTGGAACCGGGCAAACATCATTTCAGCCGGGAAAAATGTACGCCGGGCATGAGAAACATGTACATTCATTTTGCCGGGCTGGAGGCGGACGGAAAAGAAAAAGGAAAGGGGCTGTGGATTCTAAAGCTTTCCGAAAGTGCCGGAAACAGGGGAATCCCCCGGCTGTTTGAGCAGATGGTGGAAGCGTTCTGGTCGGGAGGCGCGCAGCAGGAGCTGAGGACAACGGCGCTTCTGGAACTTCTGCTGTGTGAACTTTCCGTGGAGGAAAAGGAAGAAAGGCAGAATCCGGATCCCGTGATACGGGAAATCCTTCAGCGTTTTTACGCGTCTCCGGAACGTTTCTTCTCGCCGGAGGAACTGGCGAAGGAGTATGGATTCAGTATCCGGACCATCAGCAGCCGTTTCCGGAACCATACCGGAACCTCCATCCATCAGTACCAGATGCAGATGAAACTGGATATGGCGCGGGCGCTGATCTGCCAGGATCCGCGCAGAGGGCTGAAAGATATCGCGCACAGTTTTGGATTTTATGATGAGTTTCAGTTCAGCCGTTTGTTCCGCAGACAGTTCGGCTATCCTCCGTCCGCCTGCCGCAGACTTGAAAAAAAAGTATGATTATGATAGTATTTTATGACAGAAATACTCAAAAGAGTGTTGCCTGAACACTGCGAATGGCAGCGGAAAACCAGGTATATGAATGTGGCAGTGATCTGGCAGCCGGTTGGCAGTGGATGCCGCTGGTGTGAGACTGCAGGATGGAGAGATACAGATGAAATTAAGGGAGACACAGACGGAGAGATCCTATGTTGTGACAGGAATGGATCTTCCGGTAGATATGGAACGCAGGCTCCAGGCATTGGGGCTGACCTGCGGGAGTAAGATTCTGGTCATGAACCGGAAACGTCACGGGGCGATGATCGTGAAGATCCGCGGAACCAGGTTTGCGGTGGGCAGGATGCTGACAGAAAATATAAAAGTAGGAGAGGCGCAGGACGATGAGTGATAAGTTTTTGAATGTGGCGTTTATCGGAAATCCCAACTGTGGAAAGACCACGTTGTTCAATGCGTACACCGGCGCGAATCTGAAAGTGGCAAACTGGCCGGGCGTAACGGTGGAAAAGGTGGAAGGTTCCTTCCGGTTTCAGGATTACCGGATGAAACTGGTGGATCTTCCGGGCACCTACAGCCTGACGTCCTACACAATGGAAGAAAAGGTTTCCAGGGAGTACATACTGAGCGACGCGGTGGATGTGATCATTGACGTTGCGGATGCCTCTTCTCTGGAGCGGAATCTCTACCTGACGCTCCAGCTGATCGAGCTTGGCAAGCCGGTGGTGCTTGCGCTGAATATGATGGATATCGTGGAAAAGCGCGGAATGGAGATCGACCTGCACCGTCTGCCGGAGATGCTTGGAATACCGGTTGTGCCGGTCAGCGCGAGAAAACGGCGGGGACTGGATATCCTGATGCACGCGGCGGTTCACCATAAGGACCATCAGGAAAAGACCCCTGTGATCCATCATCACGGCAACCGGCAGTCGCAGCATCCCCACGACCACCACGGGGAATTTGCGATGGTCTACAGCGATGGGGTGGAAGATAAGATTGACATCATCAAAGAGCAGCTGAAGCAGAAATATCCGGAGATGTTCAACCACCGCTGGCACGCCATCAAGATTCTGGAAGGCGATGAGGAAGTGACGAAGCGTTATCCGGTGGAACTTCCGGAAGGTTTTACCTGCAATTATGAGCAGCAGATCATCAATGAAAAATATGATTTTATCGAAGAGATCATGGATGAGGTCATGGTTCACCGGGAGCAGAAGGCGGCTGCCACGGACCGGGTGGACGCGATCCTTACCAATCAGTGGCTTGGGCTTCCGATCTTTCTGCTGATCATGGCAGGGGTATTTTTCCTGACATTCACCATCGGCGACTGGCTGAAAGAATATATGGCGCTGTTTATCGATATGATCTCTCAGAGAACGGCGGGGGCGCTGGAGACGCTGGAAGTCAATCAGGCGCTGACCTCCCTGATCGTGGACGGCATTATTTCCGGAGTCGGAGGAATCCTGACCTTCCTGCCCAATATTTTCATTCTGTTCCTGGCGCTTGCGTTCCTGGAGGACAGCGGATATATGGCGCGTGTCGCCTATGTGATGGACGGCCTGATGGGAAAGGTAGGTCTTTCGGGACGGGCATTTATTCCGATGATCCTTGGATTTGGATGTACGGTTCCTGCGATCATGGCTTCCCGGGCGCTGGAAAACCGGCATGACCGGCTGAGGACCATGCTGGTGACACCGTTTATGTCCTGCAGTGCGAGACTTCCTATTTATCTGCTGTTCTCCCAGGTATTTTTTGGAGAACATGCAATGGTGGCGGCATATTCCATGTATGTGCTCGGACTGGCGGTGGCGATTCTGGTTGCTTTTGTTGTCCACCTGATGGACAAAGGAAAAAGTCAGTATAATCTTCTGATCGAGCTGCCGGAGTATAAGGCGCCGAGCGCGCGGACGATCGCCATCTATGTATGGGAGAAGGTCAAGGATTATCTGACAAAAGCCGGAACTACGATTTTTATCGCATCGATCCTCATGTGGTTCCTGTTGAATTTCGGAACCGGAGGATATACGACGGAGATCCAGGAGAGTTTTGGTTCTGTGATAGGAAAGGCAATCGAGCCGCTGTTTGCGCCGGCTGGCCTGGGATACTGGCAGATTGTGGTTGCTCTGATCGCTGGAATTTCAGCGAAAGAAGTGGTTGTATCCAGCTGTTCCGTACTGTTTGGCATCGGAAATATCACTTCCGCAGAAGGAATGGCAGCCCTTGGAACGCTGCTGGAGGGCATGGGCTTCGGCGGACTGAACGCTTACTGCCTGATGGTATTCGCGCTGCTGTATACGCCGTGTATCGCTGCTCTTGCGACGATCCACAGAGAGTCACGCAGCTGGAAATGGACCGGACTTTGCGTGGTCTTCCAGTTTGCGGTGGCATGGATCTCGGCAGTACTGATTTTCCAGGTGGGCAGCCTGTTCCTGGGAGGTTGATGGTATGAATCAGGAAGAGAGAAGACAGGAAATCCTGGACTGTATCCGCGGAAGCCACACTCCCGTGTCCGGAACCTGGCTGGCAGGAAAATGCGGCGTCAGCCGTCAGATCATTGTGCAGGATATCGCGGCGCTCCGTGCAGCCGGATATGACATCCTTTCAACCAACAAGGGATATATCTGCCGGATCCCGGCACAGGTGGAGCAAGTGTTCAAGGTACGGCACACGGATCAGCAGATTGAGGAGGAACTGAACCTGATCGTGGATAACGGTGGGATCGTGCTGGACGTCTTTGTGGATCACGAGGTGTATGGAAAGATCCGGGCGGATCTGAACGTCAGTTCCAGACGGAAAGTGGCGGAATTTCTTCAGGAGATCCATGCGGGAAAATCCAGCCCGCTGAAAAATATCACCAGCGGGATCCATTTTCATACGGTTCGGGCGGATTCGGAAGAGACTCTGGAACATATCCGCCGGGAGCTGGAGGCGAGAGGATATCTGATGGAATAGAAAGAGTTTATAAAGGATGAAAAAGATGGTAACCGTTCGGGCAGCTGAACGGTTGCCATTTTTTTCTGAACAGAAGTTTTTCACAATTTTTTAAGTGGTTTTGAAAAGAACTTTATGCCTAAAACGGGCGCAAACCGACAAAAAGCATAAGGTTCAGATTTTATCAATATATAACATGACGAAAAATAAGAGAAAATAAGAGAAATAGAAGTGCAGAAGATACAAAAAAATAAGAAATTCTTGTGCAGGTGGAAAAAATCTTTAAGAATTGACAAATTCAAAAAACAGCAGTACCTTATATTAAACTTATATTAAATAAGTAGAAAATTTTTCAGAAGGGAGGGAGCAACACGGCAGAATTCAAAGATGATTTAATTGAGCAGCTGACTTGTCAGACAGCCTTCCGTCTTCCGATCCTGGGAGACATTGACGAATCGGTTGTTGTGACATGGATCATTATGGCGGCGCTGGTTCTGGTTTCCATCTGGCTGACCCACGACCTGCGGGTGGAAAACCCAGGCAAAAAACAGCTGGCGCTGGAGTCCTTTTACTGTTGGATCAAAGGATTCTTTGAGGATATCCTGGGAGAAAACGGAAAACGGTATACCAATTATATGATAACCGTTATCCTGTATCTGGGAGTCTCCAACATGATCGGACTGCTCGGCTTTAAACCGCCGACCAAGGACATGAACGTGACCATTGCGCTCGCGCTCATGAGTATTATTCTGATTGAATACGCAGGTATTCATTACCGTGGTGTCAAAGGATGGGTGAAATCCTTCGCGGAGCCTATGCCGATGATCGCGCCGATCAATGTGATGGAGATTTTTATACGTCCCGTATCATTGTGTATGCGATTGTTCGGAAATATCCTGGGAGGTTTTGTGGTCATGGAATTGATCAAGGGTGTGATCCCTGTGGTCGTCCCCATACCGTTCAGCCTGTACTTTGATGTATTTGACGGCCTGATCCAGGCCTATGTTTTTGTTTTCCTGACCTCTCTGTTTATCAAAGAACAGATCGAGGACTGATAAGGAATGGGAGCGGAAGCGTTCCCGGAGACAGAAAAGTTTTATAGAGAAATTCAAAAATCAAATTGGAAAGAAAAGGAGAAAATGTCATGGAATATTTAGTAGCAATCGGAGCAGCAATCGCAGCTTTAACAGGTATCGGAGCAGGTGTAGGTATCGGTCTGGCAACCGGTAAGGCAACAGAAGCTGTTGCAAGACAGCCAGAAGCAGAGAGCAAGATCAGCAAGACCCTGCTGCTGGGCGCGGCTCTGGCGGAGGCAACTGCTATTTATGGTTTCGTTATCGGTCTGCTTCTGATCTTCGTACTGTAATTTTGAGTGATCTGATATTGACGAAATCAAGAATAGGCAGGTGCGACAGTTGTTAAGAATAGATATCAATCTGGTATATATCATCATCAATATACTGATCCTTTACTTCCTTCTGAAAAAGTTTCTGATCAAGCCGTTGGACAACATTCTTGCCCAGCGTCAGGCGAAGGTGGACGGGATGCTGAATCATGCCAGCGCCACAGAGAACGAGGCTATGCAGTTAAAGGAAAAATACGAGAATCAGATCGCAGCTGTTCAGAGCGAATCCGACAGGATTGTGGAGCAGGCAAAGAAAGATGCCCAGTTTGAGCATGACAAGATCCTGGATCAGGCAAATGGTCAGGCGAAAGACATTCTCACAAAGGCAAGAGAGACGGTAACTCTGGAGCGCGAGAAGGCGATGCGTGAGATGGAGACAGAGGTTGCCGGGCTGGCTTTAACTGCGGCGCAGAAGATTCTTGGAGACAGGAGCGGCGCCGAGAGTGACCAGTTACTCTATGACCAGTTCCTGGACAAAGCAGGTGATAGTGATGACACAGACCTCAATTAGTTATGCAACGGTTCTGTATGAGCTGAAGACAGACAGGGAAGCGGTGGAAACGACCAGACAGATCCTGAAAGAAGTGCCGCAGGTGCAGAAAGCGCTGGAGGATCCGAGGGTTTCTCTGGAGGCGAAGCATCGTCTGGTGGAGAGAATCTTCCCGAAAGAAATGCAGAACTTTTTAAAGACCATGTGCGACCATGATCAGGCCGCAAAAGCGGAGGAAATCTTCCAGGCTTATCAGGAATACGCGGATAAGCAGGAGAAGATCCTCACGGCAACGTTGTCTTACGTTACTTTGCCAACGGAAGAGCAGATGGAAAAAATCAGACAGTTTCTCTGCAGGAAATATCACAGCAGAGAGGCGAAGATCGAGCTGGTTGAGAATCCGGAGCTGATCGGCGGCTTCATCCTGAAGGTGGGCAGCAGCGAATATGACTGGAGCCTGAAAGGACGTTTGCAACAGTTGAAACAACAAATAATCCGGAGGTGAATGAGTTGAGTTCAATCAATTCAGAAGAAATCATTTCGATTCTGAAAGAAGAAATAGAGAACTATGACGCCATTTCCCGGGACCAGGAGACAGGTACGGTCATCTATGTCGGTGACGGAATCGCCAATGTCTACGGCATTGATCATGCGATGTACGGCGAGATTGTTACCTTTGAGAATGGTCTGAAGGGTATGGTACAGGATATCCGAAGAAACCAGATCGGCGTCATTCTGTTTGGAAAAGATACAGGGATCAAAGAAGGAACCAAAGTGGCGCGGACCGGAAAAAAAGCCGGCGTGCCCGTCGGTGAGAAATTCATCGGCCGTGTGGTAAACGCTCTGGGTGAGCCGATCGACGGAAAAGGCCCGATCGAGGCAGCCGGTTACCGTCCGATCGAGCAGGAGGCTCCGGGGATTGTAGAGCGTAAATCTGTGGATACACCGATGGAAACCGGTATTCTGGCGATCGATTCCATGTTCCCGATCGGACGCGGACAGCGTGAGCTGATCATCGGAGACCGCCAGACCGGAAAGACATCCATCGCCACAGATACGATCATCAACCAGAAAGGCAAAGACGTGATCTGTATCTATGTGGCAATCGGACAGAAGGCATCTACGGTGGCAAAAGTGGTTTCCAGTCTGGAGAAACATGGTGCGATGGAATATTCCATCATCGTATCCGCTACTGCCAGTGACTGTGCTCCGCTTCAGTACATCGTACCGTATGCGGGAACTTCCATGGCAGAATATTTTATGTATCAGGGAAAAGATGTCCTGATCGTTTATGACGATCTTTCCAAGCATGCGGTGGCTTACCGTGCGCTGTCCCTGCTGCTGGAGCGTTCTCCGGGACGTGAGGCGTATCCGGGCGACGTCTTCTACCTGCATTCCAGACTGCTGGAGCGTTCCAGCCGTCTGTCGGATGCGCTGGGCGGCGGTTCCATTACGGCGCTGCCGATCATTGAGACACAGGCGGGCGATGTTTCCGCTTATATTCCGACGAACGTTATTTCCATCACAGACGGACAGATTTTCCTGGAAAGCGACCTGTTCAATTCCGGTATGCGTCCGGCCGTCAATGTAGGTCTTTCCGTATCCCGTGTAGGTGGTGCGGCTCAGACGAAGGCGATGAAGAAGGCGGCAGGTTCTATCCGTATTGATCTTGCCCAGTACCGTGAGATGGAAGTATTTACCCAGTTTTCCTCAGACCTGGATGACGCGACGCAGGAACAGCTGCGGTACGGAAAAGGACTGATGGAACTGCTGAAACAGCCGCTGTGCAATCCGCTGAGCCTGCATCAGCAGGTGATCACTCTGGTTGCGGCGACCCATAAGAAGATGATGCATGTGGAAGTCAAAAAGATGAAAGCTTATCAGATGGAGATGCTGGAATACTTCGACCGCACTTATCCGGAGATCGGACAGGAGATCGAAGAGAAGAAGGTACTCACCGAAGAGCTGATCGAAAAGATTGAACGTGCCGCAGAGGAATTCAAAGACAAGAGCAGGTGTTGATATATGGCAAATATGAAAGAAATCCAGGACAGGATCCGAAGCGTTCAGGATACGATGAAGATCACGAACGCCATGTATACGATTTCTTCTTCCAAACTGAAAAAGGCGAAAAAAGCCCTTGAGGATACCGAGCCGTATTTCTATGCTCTGCAGGGTGCGATTTCCCGTACCCTGCGCCATGTGCCGGATCTGGAGCACCGTTATTTTGACGAACGGGGAACGGTTCAGGGAAAAGACCGGAAAGTCGGTTACGTCGTCATCACCGGTGACAAAGGTATGGCGGGCGCTTACAACCACAACGTGGAGAAGCTTGCCGAGGATGAGATGGCGGCGAGAGACTGCGACAGTTATCTGTTTGTCCTGGGTGAGATGGGACGCCAGTATTTTACAAGGCGTAATATGGCGATCGATACCCAGTTTCATTATACCGTGCAGAATCCAACGATGCACAGGGCCCGCGTGATCTCGGAACTGTTGGTGGACAAATTCAACAAAGGCGAACTGGACGAGGTGTATATCATCTTCACCCAGATGAACAATTCGGTTGCCATGGAGCCGCGGATGATCCAGCTGCTTCCATTGAAAAAAGCGACCTTTGAAGTAAAGACGCCTGCAATTGTAGATATCCACCAGGAGGAGATCGAGATGGTGCCTTCTGAGGAGGCAGTGCTGGATATGATCGTACCGAATTATATTACCGGAATGATCTACAGCTGTCTGGTCGAGTCCTACTCCAGCGAGCAGAATTCGAGAATGATCGCCATGCAGAATTCCACCGAAAGTGCGAAAGAAATCCTGCATGAGCTGAATATCTCCTACAACCGTGCAAGACAGGCTGGCATTACCCAGGAGATTACCGAGGTAATCGGCGGTGCCAGAGCACAGAAGAGGTAACCGTTCAGCTGGCTGAACGGTTACCAGAAATAGAAATAGAGGAGAAATCGTATGAAGAATGGAAAAATTGTACAGGTCATGGGACCTGTCGTAGACGTAGAATTTGGGGATAACGATCTTCCTATGATTAAAGATGCCCTCACCGTCCAGAACGGGGATAAAAAATGCGTGATGGAGGTTGCGCAGCATATCGGAAACAATACGGTCCGCTGTATCATGCTGTCAGCCAGCGAGGGACTTCACAAGGATATGGAAGTTGTTCCGACAGGCGCCGGCATTTCTGTGCCGGTGGGAGATAAAACACTGGGACGTCTGTTCAACGTGCTGGGCGAAGCAATCGACGGCGGAGAAGATCTGTCCGGCGAGCAGCACTGGGTGATCCACAGAGATCCGCCGAGCTTTGAAGACCAGAGTCCGGTGGTAGAGGTGCTGGAGACCGGCATCAAGGTCATCGACCTGCTGGCTCCGTACGCAAAGGGCGGTAAGATCGGTTTGTTCGGCGGCGCCGGAGTAGGAAAGACCGTCCTGATCCAGGAGCTGATCACAAACATTGCAACCGAGCACGGTGGATATTCCATCTTTACCGGTGTGGGAGAGCGTTCCCGTGAGGGAAATGATCTCTGGTGTGAGATGAAAGAATCCGGCGTTCTGGAGAAGACCGCTCTGGTCTTCGGACAGATGAACGAGCCGCCGGGAGCGCGTATGCGTGTGGCGGAGACCGGACTTACCATGGCGGAGTATTTCCGTGACGAGGAGCATCAGAACGTGCTTCTGTTCATCGACAATATCTTCCGTTTCGTGCAGGCAGGCTCCGAGGTTTCCGCGCTGCTGGGCCGTATGCCTTCCGCAGTAGGATATCAGCCGACACTGGCAACGGATGTCGGAGAGCTTCAGGAGCGTATCGCTTCCACGAAGAACGGTTCCGTTACTTCTGTGCAGGCAGTCTATGTGCCGGCGGACGACCTGACCGACCCGGCTCCGGCGACGACGTTCGCCCATCTGGATGCGACGACGGTACTTTCCCGTAAGATCGTGGAGCAGGGTATCTATCCGGCGGTGGATCCGCTGGAGTCCACTTCCAGAATCCTGGAGGCGGAGATTGTCGGCGAGGAGCATTATGAAGTGGCGCGCCGCGTACAGGAGATTCTGCAGAAGTACAAAGAACTGCAGGATATCATCGCGATCCTTGGTATGGAAGAGCTGTCCGATGAGGATAAGCAGACCGTATACCGTGCGAGAAAAATCCAGAGATTCCTGTCCCAGCCGTTCCATGTGGCTGAGACCTTTACCGGAGTTCCGGGCAAATATGTTCCGCTGAAGGAGACGATCCGAGGCTTTAAGATGATCATCGACGGTGAGATGGATCAGTATCCGGAGGCAGCGTTCTTCAATGTGGGAACCATCGACGATGTGATCGAGAAAGCGAAGACACTGCAGGGAGAAGCATAAAGAAGAGGAGGATGACGGATGGCAGAGAATGGTGAAAGAAATACCTTCTATCTGAAAGTCATTGCGGCAGACCGTGTCTTCTTTCAGGGAAGATGTCTTTCTGTGGTGCTTCCGGCAGTGGATGGTGAACATGCGATCATGGCTCATCATTCGGATATGATGATCGCTACCGATACGGGAACCATCCGTTTCCGAACGGAAGACGGGGAAGTGCACGAGGCAGTCGTAGGTACGGGATTTACACAGGTGATCAACAACCGTGTGACCATCCTTGTGGAATTTGCCGAGCGGCCGGAAGAAATTGATGCGCTGCGTGCCAGAGAGGCAATGGAGCGCGCGCAGGAACAGCTTCGCCAGAAGCAGAGCCAGCAGGAGTATTATCATACGCAGGCATCGCTGGCAAGAGCGATGGCGCGTCTGCGGATGACGAACAAGAATAATATTAACAGGAAGTAGCCGTGTTTTTCTGTACATCAGACGGCTGCAGACAGGAAACAGCCAGAAGACCTTCCAGTCGGGTACCGGAGGGGCTTCTGGCTGTTTTGATATTTTAGGCGTATTCGGAGATGTATGGTCGCATGCCCGTAAACATTCGTTAGCAGAACGTTTACGCATATCCAGATTCCCTTTCAGGACGCAGGATTGAGCGGCCGGGTTTTACTGCCCTGCCTCGCTGTCTTTCAGGGAGGAAAGGTAGCTGATCAGTGCATCAAAATCGCCGTGAGGATACTGGCTGATATCCACGGATTTCTGGTTGATCAGGCAGTCAGTCTGCAGGAAGATGGAGATGCCAAGAGTGGCTGCCGCCAGGTCTTCCGTGGTATCGTTTCCGACCATCAGGCATTCTTCCGGTTTTACCTGTGCTCTGGTCAGGATATCCTGATAGTAGGCAGGATTCGGCTTGCAGTGGGTGGAATTTTCATAGGTTGTATAGAATTCAAAGTCTTCCGGCTCCAGCCCGGCCCAGCGAATGCGGGATTCGGTGGCGATGGAAGGGAAGAGCGGGTTGGTGGCAAGAATGACCCGGAAACCGAGGGAACGGGCGAGTTCGACGGCTTCACGGGCTTTGGGGTTATAACCGCATACTTTCTGTGCCTGCTGGAATTCGTTGCGGTAAAAATCTTCAAACACCGGGATGTGCTCCCGTACCTGTTCACCGAACTGTTTGGCAAAGAAGTTCCAGAATACTTCTTCGTTGGTGCATGTTCCTGGATTTTTCACCATAGCGGCGGTGCCCGCCCAGACAGCGTCGAGCAGCGGCTGTGGCTCGTAGCCCAGAGGGGCAACGCGTGCGGCAAGCGCTTTAAAGTATGTTTTTACAAAGAGTTCCTGATCCATCGGAAGAAGCGTTCCGTCCAGATCAAAGAGGATGGTCGTTATCATTGTACTTGTTCTCCTTTTTTGATTCATGACTTTCTGAATTTTACAAAGTAGTTTTATTGTAACATGGAAGAAAAGAAATGTCACTTGCTTTCCGGAATCCTGACGGTAGGATCTCATTAGCAAATAGAAAACAAAAAAATAAAAAAAATTCTTGACAATTTAGAAACAATACTGTACAATATCTACTGTTGACAAGTTCAATGAAGATATGTGCGTTTAGCTCAGCTGGATAGAGCGTTTGGCTACGGACCAAAAGGTCGGGAGTTCGAATCTTCTAACGCACGGATGAAAGTCCCGGAAGGGCAGAGAAAAGCATTCCTCAGGTTGGAATGCTTTTTCTTTGTTTGTGAAAACTCAGTACATCATTTAATTGACAAATATTTGATATCGGACAAAAAGAGGTATCATGATACAGAGAAATCTGTAGTTCTGTATCAGAAGAAAGTCAGGAGATTGAAAAAAATAAGAGTCATCGGAGGACTGATCACCGCAGTGATTTGGCCGGATCAAAGATCTGACCTCAGTCTGAGGAAGATGTCGGGTGCGCCCGGTTATTGTAAAAGATAACCGGGCGCCCGCTGAAACTGTTCTTTCTGGCTCCGCTGCTTTCTGGAATATCTGTTCCTTGGCGTTCTCGGATGGAACGTCCGGGCGGCGGCGCTTGCCAACTGTACGGGTATGTTTGTCTGTGCGTTGATCGCGCTGTACCCGTTCTTTCGGGGGAAAACATTACTGCGTTTTTGCAGGCCGCGGTTCAGTTTCCGCATGATCCGACAGATTGTTGCCTGCGGAAGTCCGAACTTTCTGAATGACATTGCAGGACGTATCACGTCGATCCTGATGCATGCGATCCTGGTGCGGATGGGCGGAGAGACGGCTGTTTTCGTTTCCTGTCAGGTATTGTTTCTCAGGCGAAAATATTATATACTAGAGCGTGTTTGAAAATTCATTCCTGCAATCTGCACGCCCCACTTTGCGGTAAATTTGCCCAAAAATCAGTCAGCGTAGCCCGCTACGCCTCCTGATTTCGGAACAAATTTTCCACAAACTGTGACGCACATCTCGCAGAAAGCAGTTTTCAAACATGCTCTGGGAACATAAGTTCCGTTTTACGGAACAGTTACAGAAACTTAGATCAGACAGGAGATTATTATGAATATTTCAGAGGGAATGAATCCAAGACAGATGGAGGCAGTGGAATATACCGAGGGACCGCTGCTGATTCTGGCAGGCGCCGGTTCCGGAAAGACCAGGGTACTGACACACAGGATTGCATATTTAATAGAAGAAAAACAGGTACCGCCCTATCAGATCATGGCGATCACCTTTACCAACAAAGCAGCGCAGGAAATGCGGGAGAGGGTCGACCGGATCGTTTCCTTCGGTGCGGAGCAGGTCTGGGTCAGCACCTTCCACTCCAGTTGTGTGCGGATCCTACGCAGGTATGCCGATCGTATCGGATATGGCAACAATTTCACCATTTATGATACGGAGGATTCCAAGACCCTGATGAAGGCGATCATCAAGAAGCTGAATCTGGACACAAAGATGTTCAAGGACCGTTCGCTGCTGTCTGCAATCTCTGCGGCGAAAAATGAGATGATCTCTCCGGAGCAGTACCGGAAGGATGCCGGGATTGACTGGAAACTGAGAAAAATCGCGGATGTCTACGATGAATATCAGGAACAGCTTCGTTCCAACAATGCCATGGATTTTGACGATCTGTTGGTCAATGCGGTGGAACTGTTTACCAAATGCCCGGAGGTTCTGGAATCTTACCAGGAACGTCTGCGTTATCTGATGGTGGACGAGTATCAGGATACGAATACGGTGCAGTTCCGTTTTATCAGTCTGCTGGCGCAGAAGTACAGGAATCTTTGCGTGGTCGGCGACGATGATCAGTCGATTTACAAATTCCGCGGCGCGAACATTGAGAATATTTTGAGCTTTGAGAAAATCTTCCCGGATGCGAAAGTGGTCAAACTGGAACAGAATTATCGTTCTACCGGAAATATTCTGTCGGCGGCCAATGAAGTGATCGCCAACAATAAGGGGCGGAAAGAGAAAAAGCTGTGGACGGAAAACGGGGACGGGCCTTTAGTGAATTACCGCCAGTTCCTGACCGGTTTTGAGGAAGCCGAGTATATCGCGGGAGAAATTTCCAGAAAAGTCCGGACGGAACACAGCCGCTATCGTGATTTCGCGGTGCTGTACCGCACCAATGCCCAGTCCCGACTGTTTGAGGAAAAATTCCTGATGGCGAATATTCCCTATAAGATTGTTGGCGGAATCAATTTCTATGCCCGAAAAGAGATCAAGGATCTGCTCAGTTATCTGAAGGTGCTGGATAATGCGGAGGACGATCTGGCGGTACAGCGGATCATCAATATTCCTAAAAGAGGAATCGGAGCCGCGAGTATGGGGAAAGCGCAGGAATGGGCGGATTTCCATGGCATCAGTTTCTTTGACGCGCTGCTTGAGGCAGAGATGATCCCGACGATGGGAAGAGCAGCCGCCAAGATCCGTTCGTTTACCTCCCTGATCGAGGTGATGCGGGCAAAGGCGGAATACCTGTCTGTCAAAGAGATTCTTGAGCTTGTGATCGAGGAGACCGGTTATGTGGCGGAACTGCAGGCGGAAGATACGGAGGAAGCTCAGGCAAGGATTGAAAATATTGACGAACTGATCTCAAAGATCGTCACCTACCAGGACGAGACGGACAATCCGACGCTGGGAGGATTTCTTCAGGATGTAGCGCTTGTCTCCGATATTGATTCTGTGGATGAGGATAGTGATTACGTGCTGCTGATGACACTGCACAGCGCCAAAGGGCTGGAATTCCCTCATGTATTTCTTGCTGGAATGGAAGATGGAATTTTCCCAAGTTACCTGACGATCACCAGCGACGATCCCGGCGATCTGGAGGAAGAGCGGCGGCTCTGTTATGTGGGGATCACCCGGGCGATGAAGGAACTGACCATGACCAGTGCGAAACAGCGGATGATCCGTGGGGAGACCCAGTACAACAAAACCTCCCGCTTTGTCCGGGAGATCCCGAGAGAGCTGGTGGATATGGGACGTACGTTTGAGGAAGTGAAGCAGAAGCCGCAGGTGGATCCACAGCCGAAGAGCGGACTCTATGGAGCGATGAAAAGCCTGTATCAGACCAACAGCTTTCAGCCCCGTCAGTTTAAAGTGACAAAGGCGGACCATCTGGACTATGAAGTGGGAGATACCGTACGCCATGTGAAATTCGGCGTGGGAATCGTCAAAGCCATTGTCGAGGGCGGCAAGGATTTCGAAGTGACGGTAGAGTTTGAGAAAGCAGGGGTTAAGAAGATGTTTGCTTCTTTTGCCAAGCTGAAAAAAATATAAAACAATTGCAAAACGTTTGGAGAGACTGTCTCAAAAGGCATTAGCAAGTGGCTTTTGGGCAGTCTTTTTATGTTTCTGAAGGAAACAGGTAACCGTTTACCCGGCGGAAGGGTTACGGAAATTAAAGAAAACATAAGATTTTCCCATGATTTTCCTAAGATTTTTCCAACGGGATTCTCAAGAGATTTGTTGTAGGATAGTTTCAGAAAAGGAAGCGTAACCGTTCAGCTGGCTGAACGGTTACAGGAAAGCGAAGGAGAAGGAGGAAGAGAATGAAAAAATTTTTCAAACACGCGAATCGCGGAGTGATACTGGCCATTGTGGCGGTGCTGTGCGTTGCCGTCTATGTGCTGGTGGACAATGCACGCTTTAAAGAGGCGAAGCCGGAAATCGAGCAGGCGGTTCAGCAGTACATGGAAGAGGTAAAGAACGTCAATCTGGCGGCTCCACAGGAAAGGATCGCCAAGACCCAGGAGCTTCTGGAAAAATACTGGACGGAGTCTCAGGACAATGGTTATTACTACGGATATACGAAGGAAGATGTCCAGAATTATCTGTCTTATCGGGAAAGGTATGTGGCCAATGATCCGGAGGTTGTGGATTACACGGAGGTCCTGAAAGACATTTCCATCAGCCAGAACGGGCCAAAAGGTGCGAAGGTCACGGCAGGGTATTCCGTCAGTCTGGAAATGAACAGGGAAGATCTCCGGTATCCGGTCTATGGACTGTCCGGGGAGGACGGCAGCTTTGTTTCTTCTCAGCCATCCGGAAACGGTACGAATGTGGTGCAGAATTTCGACTATACAGTGGAAATCTCCATGTATCAGGACGGCGGACAGTGGAAAATCGGCAATATGATCGCATATATGGCGGAGAACGCATAAAGGAGACGAAGATGGGAACGGAGACAAAGACGGAAGGAAAGAAAATTATGGCAACAAACGAAGAGCAGAAAGCTGTCATTGAGATTCGGCATGTCAGCAAATATTTTGGAAAGCGAAAGGTCGTCAATGACCTTTCCATGACGACCTATGCAGGGGAAGTATTCGGATTTCTCGGACCAAACGGTGCAGGAAAGACGACGACGATCAAAATGCTGGTGGGGCTGATCGGGATCGACGAGGGAAGCATCGCCGTCTGCGGCCGGGATGTGACCAGGCAGTTTGAAAAAGCGATGGCAAACATCGGGGCGATCGTGGAAAATCCTGAGATGTACAAATATATGACCGGGATGCAGAATCTGATGCAGTATGCCCGGATGAGAAAGGGTGTGACGGAAAAAAGGATCCGGGAGGTGGTTGAGCTGGTAGGGCTCTCCAACCGGATCCATGAGAAAGTAGGAAAGTATTCCCTTGGCATGCGGCAGAGGCTTGGCGTCGCCCAGGCGCTGCTCCATCATCCGAAAGTGCTGATCCTTGACGAACCCACCAACGGACTGGACCCGGCGGGGATCCGAAATCTGAGGGATATCCTGAAAAACCTGGCGCATCAGGAAGGAATCTGTGTACTGGTATCCAGCCACCTGATGAGCGAGATGCAGCTGATGTGTGACCGGGTGGGGATCCTGGTCAACGGTACACTGATCCAGGTGACTTCAGTGGAAGAAATGGTGGAGAACATGCAGCAGAAAGCTCCGCGGTACCGTTATTATGTGGAGGATGCCGCCAGGGTGGCAGCGCTTCTGGAACAGGAGCCGCAGTGCAGTGTGGAATACGGCGATCCGGAACATCTGGAAGTGAAGCTCCAGGGGGAAGATCCCAAGAGACATCTGGGAGCGATCAACCGGAAGATCATGGAGACGGGAATTGCGGTGTATACGGTTTCTCCGGTGGAGACACAGCGGCTGGAGGATGCATTCATTGAACTGACAAAGGGGGAAACACAAATTGTTTAAGCTGATACAGAACGAATTGATCAAAATTTTCAGCAAGGTGAGCACATACATCATGCTTGGAATCCTTCTGGTACTTATCGTGGGAGTGTCTGCGCTGATGAAAATATCCGGAAGCTACAGTTACAGCGGTTATACCTATACGGAGCAGGATCTGCGGTCCGAACTTGAATATCTGAACAGTAGCAAACCGGAGGGTTATGAGGTTCAGGCAGCGGAATACGAATATATGCTGCAGAGCGGAAAAGAGTGGAACATTGATTCCTGGGAATACGAAGCTTTGGATGAGGCATACTACAGTTTTCAGACTCCGCTGATCTACCAGAAAGATGCGCTTACGGCGGAGGAGACCGCAGAATATCAGAAAAATTTTGATGACATCATCCAGACGATCGAGGCGGAGGACTGGACGGCTTACGCCAATCTGCGTCTGGAACAGATGGAAGCCGAAACGGAAGAAGCGCCGGTCAAAGAAGCGAGAGGATACTGGTATCGTTTTATGCTGGATCAGCAGATCGAGCCGGATACCGGCGACTGGAGAGAAGATGCTGCGAAAGAGACGGGAAGCGCTCTTCTGGAAGTGGCGCAGTTGGAGCAGCAGAAGGCACAGGGCATGTATGTTTCCGATACAAGTTATGAAGAAGCACAGAATCAGGCGGCAATCTGTGAGTACCGTCTGGCACACGGAATCGAATCCTATATCGATGAGAATGGAAGCACGGAGAGCGCATACTGGAGCGCGTTTCTGGAGGGGACGATGATGGTCACCATTGTCAGTGTCATCATGATCGTACTCGCGGGCGGATGTGTCGCCAATGAATTTGCCAACGGAACTATCAAATTTCTGCTGGTCAATCCCGTTACCCGGAGGAAAATCATTATCAGCAAATATCTTACGATGCTGATCCTGTCCTTTTTCCTGATCCTTGGTGTTTATGCGGTGACAGCCCTGATCAACATTCCGTTTTTCGGAGCGGATTTTTCCGTACCGTATCTGACCGCGGCACAGGGTGAGGTGACTGTCGGAAGCGCATTTCTGTACGCGCTGAAAAGTTACCTGCTGGAAGGCGTCAGCCTGGTTGCGATGACGACGATGGCGTTTATGATTTCTTCCATGATGCGCAGTTCTGCGCTGGCGATCGGAATCGGCGTAACGGCGCTGATGGGCGGAAGCATTGTCGTAGCATTTCTGGCACAGCTGGGATGTGACTGGGGAAGATACCTGATCTTTGCCAATATGAATCTGTCCCAGGCGGCTTCCGGAAATACGGTATTCCCAAATCAGACCCTTGGATTTTCCATCGGCGTTCTGGCGGTGCATATGATCCTCTTTTTGATCACCGCATATGACGGATTTACGCGGAGGGAAGTGTAATATTTCATTTTTGGCAAAGCGGACGAAAGCAGTCAGGCGCAGGTGGTATGCCCGCCGTCCACGCATACCACCTGCGCGTGACTGCTTTCTGGTGTTTGTGAACGGATGGGATTTGGCTGAATGGTTGCGATTGAAGAAAGCTTTCTTTTCTGATAAAATGAAATTTACACAGTTGGTAAGGTGTTTCAAGCGATAAAACGGGCGTGCAGATTGCAGGAATGAATTATCAAACACGCTCTGGAGAGGGAGGGCATGCCGTTCTGGAGCGAGGCCGGGGTCGGAAAGATGGTCTGTGAGATTGCGCGGATTGTTATTTCTCCGGAGTATCAGGGAAGAGGGCTTGCGAAAACACTGGTAACTTCTCTGGAAGAGGTTTTGAAAGAAAGAGGATGCGGTGCGGCAAGACTGCTGGTTGCGGCGAAAAATGTGCCGGCGTACCGTACTTATCTGCACTGTGGATTTCAGACTGCAGGAGAATGCGATATGTATGGCGATCATTATTATGCGTGTGAAAAAGTATTGTAAACGGAAGGAAATGTTTCATGATGCAGAAAAAACAGAAAAAGGGAACTTTCCGTCCGGTTCCGGGGTTGAGCCGGGAGGACGAGGAAAAGCAGCTGAAAGAAATCATCGATATTGCGCAGGCGAATCTGATCAGGACGGAGAGTTATGTGAAGGCGCTGTCGGATGAGTACCATGATCTGGTGGAGACATACGGACCAAAAGACAAGGAAGCGCTGGCGATGCTTCATAATACCCAGGCGCAGATGAGAGAGCGGCAGAGGGATCTGGTGCGGTGCCGGAAGGCGAGAAAGACTCCGTATTTTGGCAGGATTGATTTCAAAGATGCCAGTCAGCCTCAGGAAGAATCCTATTATGTGGGGAGGGTCGGCATTTCCAAAGAGGCGGCGGAACCTGTCGTGATCGACTGGAGAGCGCCGCTGGCGTCGGTTTATTATGAAAATAATACGGGAAGATGTACTTACACGGTAAAGGGCGAAGGTACGTTTGAAGTGGATCTGAAGCGAAAGCGAACCTATGAAATCGCCGATGACCGGCTGAAGGATTTCTTTGATTCCGATGTGGTGGCGAACGATGAGCTTCTGACCAAGTATCTGGCGAGAAACAAGACGGCGGTGCTTGGAGAGATCATTGCGACGATCCAGGCGGAGCAGAATGATATGATCCGAAGAACGCCGAAGCGGAATCTGATCGTCCAGGGAGTGGCGGGATCGGGAAAGACCACGGTGGCGATGCACAGGATCTCTTATATTCTTTACAATTATGAGGAAGAATTCCGCCCGCAGGACTTTTATATTATCGGCAGCAACCGGATTCTGCTGAACTATATTACCAGCGTTCTGCCGGATCTGGATGTGTACGGGGTCTCCCAGATGACGATGGAACAGCTGTTTGTAAGACTTCTCTATGAAGACTGGGACCCGAAGGCTCAAAGGATCCGATCCGTGGATAAGAAGGACGAAACGGCGTGCAGGAAAGGCAGCTATGGGTGGTTTCATGATCTGGAACAGTTTTGCCGGGAATACGAAAGGGAAGCAGTTTCCCATGAGGAAATCCGTCTGGAGAAAAACGGTGTTCTGCTGATGGATGAGGATACGATCAGCAGTTACCTGGAACACAATCCAAGAGTTTCCATGCAGGGCAAGATCAATATGCTCAATGAAATCCTCCGGTCAAGGCTGGAAAATGAACTTTCCGGAAAGTATGTCTCCTATTCGCCGGAGGAGAAAAAGGAACTGCAGAGGATGTACCGCTGGCATTTTGGAAAAGATGTATGGAAAGGCTCCGTTTATGAGGTTTACCGGGAGTTTCTGACGGCACAGGCAGAGCAGGGAAAAGCCGTGCCGTTTCCGGAAGATGCATTTGATCTCTACGATCTGGCGGCGCTTGCGTATCTGTACAAACGGATCAAGGAAACCGACGGAATCCGGGAGGCGAGCCATGTGATCATCGACGAGGCACAGGATTTTGGAATGATGGCATACGGGGCGATGGAATACTGTCTCCGGGGTTGTACCTATACAATCATGGGCGACGTGTCCCAGAACATTCATTTCGGATACGGTCTGAACGACTGGGAAGAACTGAGAAAACTGATGCTTTCCACGAATCCAGACGGTTTCGGGCTGCTGAAGAAAAGCTACCGCAACACGGTGGAGATTTCTCATTTTGCAACGGAAATCCTGCGGCATGGAAATTTTGCGATTTATCCGGTGGAACCTATCAGCCGTCATGGAAGTCAGGTACGCGTGACTCAGTGCAAAAATGAAGAGGAGATGCTTGCTGAGACCGAAAAAAATATCCGGCAATGGATGCAGGAAGGCAGGGAAACCATTGCGGTGATCTGCAGGGATGAAGAGGAAGCGGCGATGGTAAGCGGGCGTCTGGGCGCAAAGCTTCCGCTGGCGGACAGCAACCCGGAAACTGCAAACTTTACCCAGGGAATCATGGTACTTCCGGTAGAATATACGAAAGGCCTGGAATTTGACGGGGTATTGCTCTATCACCCGTCCGCGGAACATTATCCGGCGGAAGACAGGTACGTAAAGCTTCTGTATGTGGCGGCGACCCGTGCCCTTCATGAACTGACGGTCGTCCACCAGGGAGACCTCACCGATCTGATCGCCAGACCTGTGTCCGGAGAAAAGAGGATGCAGTTGCTGGAAGAGGAGAAAAAGGTGCAGCGGGAAAAAGCGGACAGACAGCAGAAAAGACAGGAAATTCGGAAGCCCAAAGCAGTGCACGCGTCGGAGAAGAGAAACGATACGGAAGGTTCCGCACAGACGCCGGAGAACGGAAGCGGTATCGACGAACTTGTCCAGACCAGAAAGATTTTTGAAAGGAATCCGGCTGTGCGGCCGCTGAAGAAAACCGAGAATCCGGATGCATCCGCTCAGCAGCCGGTCAATACATCCCTGCATCGCTTCGGTGAAATCCCACAGGAAAGCATTCTGCGCCCGAAAGGGCACAGCCGCATCGACTGTTCGGTTCGGATCCTGAAGAAAGGGAAAAAATATCTGGAACTGATCAGCAGATACGGAACCTTGCGGCTGACGCCCCTGACGCCTGAAATCATCCGAGTACAATTCCTGAAAGGTACGATGGGAAGTTTTCAGGAGGGATACTGGAACTACCAGCCGGACACCCTGCCTTCGTGGAGCGCCAAAGCAGGGAAAACGCTGGTGGAGATTGCGACAGAAAATCTCATCGTCCGGATCGATAAAAGAACCGGAGCCCTGCAGTTCTGCGACAGGAAAGGAAAACTTCTTCTGGCGGAGAAAGCAGACCTGCCGCGGCAGATCGAGACGGGTTCCCACAGCTACACCTGGACGTATTTTGACTGGGGGAAAACCGAAAAAATATCCGCGAAAGGAAGCCTGAACGAAGACCTGGAACGTATGAACCAGAAAGCAAGATACATCAGTTTCGGAGGAAGAACTATGCGTATGCCTCTTCTGATTTCCGATAAGGGATATGGCATCGGAATAACTGCGGAACATTCGGTCATCTGCTGTACGATCCCAACGTATGGAAACTATGTATATACAGACGGTACAGATCAGATTGATTATTACTTTATCTATGGCGGAGACAGTAAAAATACTCTGGAATTGTACAAAAAAATAACCGGCTGAGACAGGGAAAAGAATTATGCAGGAGATTTGAGGAGAGCAGACACATGACGTGCTGTTCTCCTCTTTTATACATACGAGAAAGAAAATGACAGGGGAATAACGGGGTGTTATAATATAAGGGGATTTGGAAATCATGGACTAAGGGGTATCTTATGGGAGAAAGCAAAGGAATGGCTTCAGTTTGTTGTAAATTGTCGACTAGGTCTGAAACATGATTATGATATTGTGGAGGGGCCGATGGTAGATGATACAATATGGGATTATGTGGAAGATTATATGGCAGAAAGAATATCAAAAGAAGCTTTCTGGGAACTGGTTAGATTCAAGTATCCGACACATCAGATTGTATTCTGCACAGAGAGAGCATTGCAGACTATCAAATTTGAAGGGAGTTATTCGTTATGATGAACAAATTTTTTCCCGAGGAACAGATAACCGAGAACGATCTTTATTTTCTGTGTTATATGATAGAACGTGTGGCAAGAAAATTACATCAGAAGAACAAATATATTGTCAATTCAATACCAAAAGCTGAATGGGAGCGGCTGATCAGCATTGCGAATGTACTACATTGCGAAAACCCATTAAAAATTGAACATGAATGGATTGAAGAGTATAGATTGGAAAAAGGAGATTTTGATGTAGCGGATATCGATCCAGAGCTGGTGGACAAGATTCCATCAGAAACACAGATGGGAAAGGTGTATACAAGGCTGATTTTGTCAACGTTGCAGCCAGAAGAAGATTATATTGATGGAATGCTTCGGATATATAATGATGAGATATGCGATACGATCGACAACTACAATAGCAGTGCGTATTATGAGCCGTCTTATGTAATAACCAGAGCTTATAACGATGGCGGATTCTAGAAATATTTAGGAGGAAGAGAAAATATGGACTTCCGTTCCCGCTGTCTGTCCATATCATACCTTATATAAATTATAGTGTATGGATGGCCGAAAAAAAGGACCCTGCACTGTCTTTTCAAAGGCAGTACAAAGTCCTTTCCCTTCTTTTTTCTCTTATGCCAGTCCCTTTTCCTCTAACCAGTTATCCAGAGTCCTTTTTCCTCTTTTCATCTTAAGGGTTCGGATCTGGAACTCCAGAATGGTCAGCAGGGTAAAGACGATCCACAAAACGGTCAGGAATATTACGGCTTCCTGAATACTTTCTCCTCCTGATATGGTACTTCGGAAGGCTTCCACCGTATAAGTGAACGGTACCCAGTCATGAAGATAAGGGACAAAGCTTCCGGACAGTTCCAGGGGGTAGGTTCCCACAGAACCTGCCAGCTGGATCACCATAAATACCAGCATCAGGAAACTTCCCACTTTGCCAAAAGTATTGGTAAAGAAATACATCACAGACATAAAAGCCACCGAAGCCAGACAGGCCACCGCCAGGGTTTTCCCCATTTCCACCGGCTCAAAACCGTCACACAGATGAAGCATAAAGATCATCACCGCTGCCTGGAGCAGGGCAATCAGATACAGTACCGATGCCTTGCTTACCCACCAGGCCAGACCGGATTTCAGCTTTCCGCTGTACTTTGTCAGCGGATACATAAGACTAAAGGCAATACAGCCTACCCAAAGTGCCACAGACATCATATAGGGGGCCATGGCATGGCCGTTATTTTCTACCCTGGTGATCTGTGTTTCTTTTGTTTCCACAGGAGCTGCAAACATATCCGCCGTATCTTCTCCTTTATTCGTATCCCGGATCTGTTTTGCTCCCTCTGCCAGACTGTCTTTTAAAGTCCTAGTTCCTTCCGCCAGCTGTTCAATCCCGGATCCAAGAGTTTTACTTCCATCATGAAGCTGGGAAGCTCCGCTGCTGATCTGGGAGGCTCCGTCCTCCAGCTGTACCGCACCTCCAAGAAGAGCCTGATTGTTTGCAGTAAGCTGGCCGGTTCCCTGGGACAACTTGCTGGTTCCGGCTACCAAGGTATCCATACCCGCCGAAAGAGTTCCTGCTCCCTGAGAAAGGGTCTGGGCTCCTGTCTTCAGACTTCCAGTTCCCTGTTTCAGATCCTTTGCTCCCTGGGACAGCTGTTCCACTCCCTGGGAAAGAGCCGGAAGCTGTCCCTGCATTTCCTGTACTCCTTTATCCAGATCAGAACTCCCCTGTACCAGACGGCCAAATCCCTCATCCAGCTGCCCGGCTCCCTGTACCAGTGCTTCCGTTCCCTGTGTCTTCAGTGCTCCGGCTCCATCCTTTGCACTCTGGATTCCGCCGGCAAGTGCAGGTGCCGCCTCAGTCAGCTGTTCTACTCCCCGGTTCACTTCTCCACTTCCCTGGGTAAGACGGTCAGCACCTTCCCTCAGCTGAGACAGACTGTCTCCAACCTGTGTGCCGATTCCGCTCTTCAGCTGCTCCATGCCGCTGTCCACTCCTGCCAGATACTGTTCTCCGGCTGTTTCTGTCTGAGCAGACAACTGTCCCAGACCTTCTGATAATGCCTGAAGACCCTTTACCACACTGCTCAGGTCTGTAGAATTTTCCCCTGCCAAACCGGCCCCGGTCATATCCCGGGCCTGCCGGGCTGCCTCTGCCATGGTCTGCTGATCCTGAGACAGGGAGGCACTGCTGTTCCCAAGAGCCTGAGAAGCTTCCTGGAGACGGCTTCCCGCCTCATTGGCTGCATCGGCGTTTTGCTGTGCAGCTGCCACTGCCTCCCAGGCAACGGATGCCACTGCATCTATATCTCCTGAATCAATTGCCTGCTGCAAGGAATCACTTAAATAAGAGGCGTCTGTACTTTCCACACCTCCCAGATTTTCTGCCGCAGCCTGGGCTGCCTCTGCCTGGTTTCCGGCTTCCTGGGCATTCCTCTCTAAAGTATCGCCCAGCTGGTCCCCACTTCCTGTTTCCTGGGACATGCTCTCCGTTCCCTGAATCCCCGCAAGGAGCTGATCGGCACTGGATTTTAACTGGTCCGCGCCCTCTTTCACAGAGTCAAAAACCTGTTTTCCTCCATCCTGCAGCTGTCCGTTTACCTGATCAATACTGGCAGAAATGCCGGGGACTGCCTGTTCTTCCAGAAGCTTCATTCCCTGGGAAAGCTGAGCTGCCCCTTCATAAACCTCATTTGTACCTTCCTGAAGTTTCTGTGTCTGCCCGGGAAGCTGGGATGCTGCACTGTTCAGCTGATCCAGTCCTTCCTGTAAAGATGCAAGACCCCTGTCTGTCTGTTCAGCTCCTGCCTTCAGACTTTTGCTTCCCTCTCCCGCTGTCTTGACACCTGCGGCAAGCTGGGAAGACCCCTGGGATAATGCCCGGACTCCCTGAGAAAGTCCCGGGATCTTTCCTTCTAACTGTCCCATGCCCTCTTCCAGGGACTGGGCTCCTGCATCCAGGCTTTCACTTCCGCCGGCAAGTTCTTTTGCCCCGCTGTCCAGGGTTTTCGTCCCCTTGTTCAGTTCACTGGCCCCATCCTGAAGTTCACGTGCTCCCTTGTCTGCGGCTGTTACTCCATCTGTATAAGTCTTTAGTCCCTCTTCTAGGGTCTGACTGCCATCTCTGAATACCAGAGTACTATCTGCCAGAACCTGTAAATTCTCTTCGATCTGTTCATTTCCTGAGGCAAGTGCCCGAGTTCCCTCCTGGAGCTTCCCGGAACCATCTGCCGCTTCCTCCATTCCGTCCCCGGCCTTACCGATCTGTTCAAAAACCGCTTCTGCATAGGTGCGGGTAACTTCTTCCCGGACAGAACTCTGGATTTTCTCCATAGCTGTCTCGCTCATCTTAGAAGCAATGTAATTGGTACCCGGGTTTGTTTCATAAGAAAGTTCCATTTTTTCAGGTTTTTCCCGGGTAAGGGTGGCTGCATTGGCTGAAAAATCCTCCGGTATGGTAATGACCATATAATAACTTCCGTCTTTCAGCCCCTGCCGGGCCCTTTCCTTATCTGTAAAAGAAAAATTCAGAGAACTGTCCTCTTTCAGATTCTCCACCATTTCTTTTCCTATGTTTAATGTTTCTCCCTCATATTCTACCGGTTTATCCTCATTCACCACAGCCACGGGCAATTTGTCCATATTGCCATAAGGATCCCACATGGATCCCAGAAAAAGGGTGGTATAAATGGTAGGAATTGCAATAATCGCAACAATAACTACCAACATGAGTTTATTACTCAGTAGCTTTTTCCACTCTAGTTTCAGCATTCTCCTGTCTCCTTTCTGTCTGCGCAACTAGTTATAGTTTAATAGATACTATGTTGATTATTTACACATACTGCATTATACTAGGGTTATAAATACCTTACAACCGACAATAATCCTTCGTTGCGTCTATTAATAGACAAAATGTCTATCTAGTGTCTATGGTTTATAATTTTTTTATATTTTCGAAAGGAGAAATCTATGAAAGAAAAAACTGACCGGAGAATCCGCAAAACAAAAGCCCAGCTTCGAGCCGGGCTTGCAAAACTTATGCAGGAAAAAAGTATTAAAGAAATTACTGTAAAAGAACTGGTAGAGGAAGTGGATATCAACCGTTCTACTTTCTATCTCCATTATACGGATATTTTCAATATGCTTTCCACCATTGAAGAAGAACTGCTGGAAGAGATCCGCCAGACCATTCAGAATCATCCGGTCAGTCCCTTTAACGAATCCAGCTTTCCTTTTATTGAGGATATTTTTCATATCCTGGCAGAAAACAAAGATATCTGCAACGCCTTGCTGGGGCCAAACGGGGATATCGCGTTTATCCATCGCATTGAAAATCTGATTTCCACCCACAGTCTTAACGTACTGCGCCGGACTTTTCCGGACACTATTGAAGACCTGAAATATTCCTATTCTTTCTGTCTTTCCGGCTGCATCGGTCTGGTGAAAACCTGGCTAACATCCGATACCGATGAAACGCCTCAATATATGGCCCAGCTCACCTTCCGGCTGATCATGAACGCCCTCCGTCATATGTATCCTGATAACACGCCCTCACAGACCCCTCTGTCAGGTTCCAAAAGCCCTCTGCCGGAATAGATCCGGCAGACACTTCTTCAGGATCTGTGTCTGACCGGGATTTTTATTGCTTTTCCAGAGCTTTCTGATACTCTTCCTTCAGTTCTTTGATTTTTTCCTCCTTTTCCCTGTCATAAAGCTGATTGTCCTCTTCAATAACTCTCCTTTCTCCCTTGTCGGGTAGTAATCAGCGCCGGATACAGCGCATAAGCTTTGTTACTTTCGTCGAAAGTAACGCAAAAAGCACTTTTGATGGACGTCTGCTCTGCACCGACCGAAGCGGAGCGTAGACCTTTCCCGTCCTATGGACGGGGCTGTAGTTCCCGCCGCTTGCATCCGAAGTCATCGCCTTTCGGATCGCAGAGACTACATTCGCCACAGTATTTTCCGCCCGTTTTACAAGCCAGATTAGCGTCTGCATTTCTGCCTCGCTCAACTCCACATTCCCGAAAACCTCATTGAGCATGGCAATTCTCACAGCTTCATTTTAATAGAATAATTCCGTTTCGTTCCGGCTTTTCCTGTCCGGCTGAATGATCATCTAATATCACCCTTTCTCTTGTCTGTAATAGACAGGCGCATGCCACGACTTTCTGACTTCTTGACGATTACATTCTGTTCAACCGCCCCATCTGCCAATATCTCAAGCAGGAATTCTTTTGCCTCCTTTATTTTCTTTCCCCGGCAGTTGCCGCTAAGCAAATCGTCAGCGCTGATGTCATATTCCCCGATCCATTCAAATCCACTATCCTTGTCCAAACGAAAAGCGATAGATTTCCCCTCTGGTGCAAGAGAACTTTTTACATGACACACTACTCTGATTTCTGGTTCGTTCTTTACTCGTCCAACGATCAGGACGCTCCTTGCAGCTGCCTGAAAGTCAATGGAGCCAAGTCCTCTGTATGAAGATTTACCGTTACTGTTCTTGTTCATATGACCGATCAGGACAATCGAACAGTGATATTTTTCCGCCAGCACAGATACCCGTTTCATCAACGGACGGATCTCATTTGCCCGGTGCATATCCACTTCTGCCCCAAGGAAACTCTGTAGGGGATCCAGTACTACAAGGCGGGAATTTGTCTGCCGGATTGCCTGCTCCAAACGTTCATCTAACATGGTCAAAGGCTGATCACTATCGTCAATGACAAGCACTTTGGAACAGTCAGCGCCAGCCGACAGCAAACGAGGCTTTATGGTATCCCCCAGCCCGTCTTCTGCGGTCCGGTAGATCACATTGACTGGCTCGCCTATCTGTTCTGTTGGTTTTTCCTCACCATCTTTTTCCGGCAGCACAGGCTCCCCTTTTGTCAGTTTTGCTATGATCTGCAATACCATTGTTGTTTTGCCTTCTCCAGGATCGCCCTGTATGATTGTAACTTTCCCATGCCTTAGATGCATAGACTGCTCCCTGATCGCTATGGAGTATCATCTCATACTGTGGATACTGTTTCTTCAAGCCAATCAGATCATCCAGACCACTCATATATGTCATCCGGTCGCCCCCTCTGGACGAAAGAGCGTGAGCGAGAATCTCGTTGTTCCAAAGATCCATGTACAGGGTAAGCTCATAGTAAATACCCTTCACATAGAAAGCTGTCATGTCACTGACAACACATTGCAAGGGTCTGTCAATCTGCATTTCGCTCATGAGCAGGTTCGGATATATCTTAAACGGATTTCCGGGCTTCTTATACTTGTAGTGTTTCGCCTCGCTCTTTACTCCGAGAATCTTGCAGCATTTGTGCGCATAAGGATCTGACATGACAATGCCTGTATCCAGACGGATCTTGGCATTTAGCCATCTGTATCCATGAGAAGGATAACGAAGATGATATTCCTCGAACAGCGACAAGTTGTTGAGTAACGCTTTCGTACGCTTTGCCGGATGAGCGAGAGTATGCTTCCAGTTGTAGAAGCTGCTTCTTTGTATTCCCATCTTCTCACAGAGAAGATTGACAGGAAAATCGCCAGACAACTCCAATATCACTTGATATTCTCGTTGCCGATAGGAAGATACTCCTTCTTCACACCACTTCCTTTCACTGAGTAACCTTTTTTTAAACGGGCTTCGTTGATCCGTGCCATGACGAGAGCATCAATGAGTTCTTCTTTTGACATGGATTCATATTCCTTGAGACTGGAATCTTTCGGAGTTTCAATAGACTGTGTGACTTTTCCAGATTTCTTAGTGCGCGTTCTGGGCGGAAGCCCCGTTTCGGCACGATAAAGTCGGAGATAACCTTTCACACTGGATGGGTTGAGGTCGTATTTGACTGCAGCTTCTTCAACAGTCAATTCCCCATCATATACGCGCTTGGCGATGTCCAGACGCTGTTCCTTGGTGTACTTCATTTACAAACCTCCTGTCCACGGGATGCTGTTGCCTGTTCATGGATGATATTTCTCTGTACATAGATTATATCATCGTGTCCAGTTTTTGCACCCCTGTGTCCAGTTTTAGTTTACCACTTCACATTTTTCTGGTAACAACAATCGGAATCCTTATTTATTACCTTCTCAGATTTTAGATAGGTGAAAAACGCCATTCTCCCAACTACCAGAAAGCGGTCCGAGACAGAAGGCTTGCGCAGTCGTCGCATGCACAAGCCTTCTGCCCCGGACCGCTTTCGTTCACATTCACGTTGTGATAAAGGTAGAATATCCTGCTCTTCGCAGATTCCGTTCCATTTTAATGGCATTTCCCAGCTGCCGGTAAGCTCCCACCTGTACTTTATAAAACCCATCCTCGTTCAGAATAAAAGCAGGGTAGCCCTTTTCCTGAAGTTCATAGAGCATGTTGTCGGCATTCTGGCGGATCCGGTAAAGTCCAACCTGAACCCGGTAGAGGTTTTCCGGAAATTCCGTCTGATCCTGACCGGAAATCGAAGATCCGGGTGCGGAAACGTTCATACCAGAAGATCCAGGAACGGAGTCATTCATACCGGAAGCTCCCGGGACAGAACCGTTCATACCGGAAGATCCAGGTACAGGAGTGCTCATACTTGGTAAACCGGAACTTCCTGGAGCCATTCCGTCGACAGCCGGAGGAACTGCCGCGATTCCCAGCGTGGAAGCCACAGCATCTGCGATTCCCTGTGCGATTTCATCCTCCGTCTGATCAAACAGCGCGTTGTCTCCGTCGTTGTTCAGAAAGCCGGCTTCGATGAGAACTGCCGGCATTTTGGTGCGCCGGAGCACTACGAGACCCGGACGTTCCTTGACGCCAAGATTTTTGAAGCCAAGATCCTCCAACGCCTGGTTGATCGCTTCTGCCATCTCAAGCTTAACTCCGGAACGGTCATAGACCAGTGTTTCCACTCCTTCGTACTGGTTGGGATCTTCGGAGGAATTGCGGTGGATGGAGAGAAAGAAATCAGCGTCTGCGTTGTTGGCAATCTGAGCCTTCTCGAACGGTGTCTGATAGACATCGGTGGTTCTCGTGAAAACTACGTCAATTCCATAATCTCTTAACAGCTCTCCCACTTTCAGCGCAAGTGAGAGGGTATCATCTTTTTCCTGACGCCCGTCATAGACCGCGCCCGGATCTGCGCCCCCATGCCCCGCATCAACAACAATTTTATAAGCCATACAAAACTCCCTGTACTACCTTTCCTTTCAATATATGCACCACACCCCCGAACTGTCACATCCGCCTGCCACGCCGTTCCCTAGGCTTTTATTATGATTACGAATGCATTCCTCAAAAAAAATTGTCATTTCACACAACCATCCCGCTTGCACCCATCCGCCCTCAATACCCAGAAAGCGGACAGGGGCAGCCGCCCGCCGCACACGCAGACCACCTGCCCCTGTCCGCTTTCGTCCCCCCCATTCCACTTTACAGAATTTTTAGTCTTATTTCATTGTTACTATTGAGTATCTGTGTTAGAATTGTTGCAGAAATAGTTTCACCTTCAAAACCGAAGGGAAATCCAAAAACAGGGCTCGAAGGAAACAGAACAGCCCTGATTCTACAGGACGGAGTGACAAGACCATGAAAATTACGGTATATGGAGCAGAGGGGGAGATCGGACAGAAGGTGATCAGCTATGCTCTGAGCCAGGGCGCATTTGTGACTGCCTGTATCTGTGATGCAGGGATTTTATGGCCCAGAAAAAACCTGACGGTGGTGCAGGGGATGATGAACAATAAAGAAAAAGTAATCGAGGCGATGCTGGAGGCGGATATTATCATCAGTGCGCTGACCTGTGGAAGCACGAGCAGAAAATCTTCGGGAACTCCGGTGGCGGACGCAAACGCGACGATCATCTCGGCGATGGAGCAGCTGGGAAAGACACGGCTGGTAGTGCTCGGAAGCATCTGTATTCCCGCGTTTGGAGACCAGCAGGGGCTGCTGCAGCGGCTTCACCCGAAACTTGCGGCAATTCTGTATGCGGAAAAGATCAGAGACCTGCTCAAGACCGGACAGATCGTCACGCGTTCACATCTGAACTGGACACTTGTGCGTGTGGTGAATCTTCAGGCAAAAGACAGTGGAAAAGGTTACGGCGTTTCTTTGGACGGCAGCCGGTGCGGTATGTGGGTGTCGCCCAGCAACGCAGCCCATTTTCTGTACGATGTGGCGCTGGAGCCGGTGATGTTCAGCCGGAAAATGCCGATCGTTTATAACAAAAACTGAAAAAGAGGAGAGCTGAGGGGGACAAATGAAAATTGGAAAGATATTGAAAGAGTATACGGTGCTGACGATTGCCACCTGTGTGCTGAACCTGGGAATCTATGTCTTTAAGTTTCCGAACAATTTTTCTTTCGGAGGAGTCAGCGGTCTGGCGGTCGTTCTGGGCAGTGCGTTCGGAGTCAGCACCAGTGGATGCAACCTGGTGATCAATATGGTGCTGATCTTGCTGGGATTTGCGTTTCTGGGAAGAAAATTCGGTATTAAGACGGTGTATGTCAGTGTGCTGTCATCGGTGGGATTGTCGCTGATGGAGCACTTTTTCCCGATGAGCGGGCCGATGACGGATCAGCCTATGCTGGAGCTGATCTTTGCGATCCTTCTGCCTGCCGTTGCTTCCGCGGTGTTGTTTAATATGGATGCATCCGGCGGCGGTACGGATATCCTGGCGATGATCCTGAGAAAATACAGCAGCGTGGACATTGGCATCGGGCTGTTTGTGGTGGACCTGGCGGTGACAGTATCTGCGTTCTTCGTGTTCGGCGTGGAGACCGGTCTGTATTCCTGCTGCGGTCTGATGGCAAAGTCTCTGGTCATCGACGGTGTGATTGAAAATATCAATCTGTGCAAGTTCTTTACGATCGTCACGGATACGCCGGAACTGATCTGCGACTTTATCCAGATCGAGCTGAACCGTTCTGCGACGATCACTCCGGCGGAAGGCGCATATACTGGAAAGAAAAAGTTTGTGGTGCTGACTGTAGTCAACCGGCATCAGGCGGTGCTTTTGAGAAATTTTATCAAAAAGGAATCCCCGAAGAGTTTTCTGATGATTACCAACAGCAGTGAGATCATTGGAAAAGGTTTCCGCGGATTTAATTCATAGCATAAGGACATAATTTTAATTGCATCAGGAGGAAAAAATGAATATTTTTATTGGGCTTATGATCCCGTTTCTCGGTACGACTCTCGGTTCCGCAATGGTATTTTTTATGAGAAAAGAAATGAAGGCAGGTGTGCAGAAGTTTCTTTCGGGATTTGCGGCGGGCGTTATGGTTGCCGCATCGGTATGGTCGCTGCTGATTCCGGCGATGGAGATGTCGGAACCGATGGGGAAACTGGCGTTTGTGCCGGCGGCTGTGGGATTTCTGGCAGGAATCGGATTTCTGCTTGCGCTGGATGAATTGATCCCGCATCTTCATGTCAATGAGGAGAAGCCGGAGGGCGTTCATGCCGCACTGAAGAAGACGACGATGCTGGTTCTGGCGGTGACGCTGCATAACATTCCGGAAGGAATGGCGGTGGGAGTCGTATTTGCCGGTATGATTACGGACAATGCGCAGATCACCCTGTCCGGAGCCCTTGCTCTGTCCATCGGAATCGCTATCCAGAATTTCCCGGAGGGCGCGATCATTTCGATGCCGCTGAAAAGCGCCGGAGGAAAACGGGGGAAAGCGTTTCTCTATGGTATGCTTTCCGGCGCGGTGGAGCCGATAGGAGCGTTTATTACGATCCTGCTGGCGGCATGGCTGCTGCCGATCCTGCCGTATCTGCTGGCATTTGCTGCCGGGGCGATGATCTACGTGGTTGTGGAGGAATTGGTGCCGGAAGCGGTGGAAGGAGAGCATTCCAATATCGGAACGATCGCCTTTGCCGTGGGATTTGTGCTGATGATGGTACTGGACGTGGCGCTGGGATAAACAGAGAGGAATTTTATGGAATTTGAAATACTGTATTTTCTGCAGGGGCTGCACCAGCCCCTGCTGGACCGGCTGATGGTGGGAATCACTTCGCTGGGGAATGGGGGATGGTTCTGGATTGCGCTGACCGTCCTGTTTTTATGTCTGCCGAAATACCGCCGCTGTGGGATCACGATGGCGGTGGCTCTGGTCCTGAATTTTCTGATCTGCAATGTGGCGGTCAAAAATCTGGCGGCGAGGGAGAGACCCTGCTGGATCGATCCGTCGGTGGAACTGTTGATACCGGTGCCGAAAGATTTTTCCTTTCCATCGGGACATTCGTCGGTTTCCTTTGCAGCGGCTGGGGCAATTTTTCTTTATCATAAACGTGAGGGGATTGCGGCGCTGGTGCTGGCGGCGCTGATCGCGTTTTCCAGGCTGTATCTGTTTGTACATTTTCCGACAGATGTTCTTGGAGGGATCCTGACCGGCGTATTCTGTGCAGCGGCGGCGTTTTATCTGACCGGAGCTGTGGAAAAAAAGAAACAAAAGAAAAGAGGGTGTGAATGATCATGGAAAAAAAGAAACCGCTTCAGGCGGATCTGGAACAGATGGAAGAGCTGCAGAATATTACGCAGCCTTTTATGCAGATGCTTATGGAATATCAGTGCGCGATGGAGGAAGTTGCCACGAAGCTCAAGAATCTGAATGAAGAATTTGCGCTTCTCTACAACCGGAATCCTTTTGAGACGATCAAGACAAGGCTCAAAAGACCGGTGAGCATTCTGGAAAAAATGAAGCGACGGGGCTTTACGGTAACGATCGACAATATGCGCCGCGAACTTACGGATATTGCAGGCGTGCGGGTGATCTGTTCCTTTCAGGAAGATATTTATACGCTGGCAGACCTTCTGTTGGAACAGGATGATATCCGTCTGATCCAGAAAAAAGATTACATAAAAAATCCCAAACCAAATGGCTACCGGAGCCTTCATCTGATCGTTGAAGTGCCGGTTTTCCTTTCCAGTGGAAAACTGCTGCGGAAGGTGGAAATCCAGTTCCGCACCATCGCAATGGATTTTTGGGCAAGCCTGGATCATAAGCTGCGTTACAAAAAAGACCTTCAAAACGGAGAAGTGATCGCCGCGCAGCTGAAGGAGTGCGCGGATGCCATCAGCGGTATCGATGAAAAGATGCAGGACATCCTGATCCAGATCGAAGGGGATGACGAACCGAAGAGAAAGCGGTTTTCCAATCTGGAAGAGGAGTAAACAGGCAGAAGTCAAAGTCGATTGACCTCTTGTTATTTTATCCGGAAACTGCTAAAATAAAGTAATAGTTCAGCCAGCTGAACGCTTATAAGATGAGGGACAGCAGCAGAGCGATGAGGAGGAGACAGGATGTATCATGTGATTTTCAATCCGGGATCCCGTTCCGGCGCCGGAAGCAGGATCTGGATGAAACTGCGGAGCCGGCTTCTTGCGGAAAATATAAACTTCAGAGAGTACCGGACTTGTTACCGCGGACATGCGAGAAAGATCACGTCCTCCATCACAGCGCCGGGTGTCTGGAAAGAGGAAGACGTCCTGGTAGTCATCGGCGGTGACGGAACGGTCAATGAGGTTGTATCGGGGATCCGGCAGCTTCAGAAAGTGACGCTGGGTTATATTCCAAGCGGTTCCGGCAATGATTTTGCCCGCGGGCTTCAGATTCCTGCCGATGTGGAAAAGGCAGTGGAAATTCTCGGAAAGGGAAATTGTACATCGATCGATGTAGGGAGGGTGAACGCCGGAGGAAAGGTACGGCGGTTCGTCATCAGCAGTGGGATCGGCTTTGACGCCTCCATCTGCCACGAAGCCCTTTCTTCCAGAATCAAAAATGCCCTGAACCGGCTGCATCTTGGCAAACTCACGTATATGGCGATCGCTCTGCGGCAATTATTTTTCTTTCGGGATTTCCATATGGAAGTTGTCACTGAGGACAGACGGAAAGTGACCTGCGAAAAAGTACTGTTTGCAGCAGCGATGAATATGAAATGTGAGGGCGGAGGCGTAAGGTTCTGCCCGGGAGCGGACTGCACGGACGGGGTCATGGACTGGATCGTTGTGGAAGGTCTGGCAAAATGGAAGCGCCTGGCGGTGTTCCCGCTGGCAGTTCTTGGAAAACATACAGGATTTCACGAAGTACATATCCGTAAGGTAAAAACCGCAACGCTGAAGACGGACAGAAAGCTTCCTGTGCATCTGGATGGGGAATCCGGAGGCATGCAGGATTACCTGACGGTTACGGTGGAGCCGGAAAAACTCCGGGTTCTTACCGGATCACAAGAAACCTGACAGGAGAAATGGGAATATGAAAATATTAATCTTGATTCTGGTTGTATTGGTTGTGTTTAATATACTGGGATTCTTTTATTCGACAGCTCCCCGTATGGCAAGGCGCAAGGACTGTGAGGAATTTACCAGATGGATGTATGCCCACAGAGGACTGTGGAGTGAGGAAAAAGGAATTCCGGAAAATTCACTGCCCGCTTTTCAGCGCGCCGTGGACTCCGGTTATGCCATTGAACTGGACGTGCAGATCACAAAAGACAACCGGCTGGTAGTCTTTCACGATGATACGCTGAACCGGATGTGCCGGAAAGAAGGAAGGGTCTGCACTTATACCCTGGAAGAGCTGAAACAGCTGCGGCTGAAGGATACCGAGTTCGAAATACCGGAATTCAGGGAAGTTCTGGAGATTGTCGATAGAAAGGTACCATTGTTAATAGAAATCAAGCTTCCGACACATAATACAAAGACATGCATGATCCTGAACCGGGAACTGAAGAATTATCATGGAAAATACTGTATTGAATCTTTCAACAGCCTGGCACTGCGTTGGTTTAAACGTCATCGTCCGGGAATCGTCCGGGGACAGCTTTCCGACCGTTTCCGGAAATCGGACGGAGTGAATCTGGTCCTGCGTTTTCTGGCTGCGAGGCTGATGCTCAACTGGGTCGGACGGCCGGATTTTATTGCATATAATTACCGCCACGCCAATAAACTGGCATTGAGGCTGCAGAGAATACTGTTCCGTGTACCGACGTTTGCATGGACGGTACAGAATCAGCCGGACTGCAGACAATGCTGCCGGAAATTTGACACGGTGATCTTTGACGGATTCCTCCCGGAAAAGGAATACAAAAAAGTTTCATAGCTGTTTCGTAGAAATGCACAATTTTTCTTAAGATTTTTTTATTTTGTATAGAAGAAAAATGAATTAAATGAAGGTTTTCTTAAAAAGGGGTAAAGGTCATTGACTTGAAATGCTGTTGTGATATACTTACAACAGTTAAAGCAAACAGTAAAGAAGGGTGACAGACATGGAAAACGAGGTGAGGCGGAGATGAAGCTTCTGAAGAAATATAAACACATATTGATCATTCCGGCATACGCAGTATTTTATCTGCTGGGCTTTTTCTGGCTGGAGAACAAGGTAACCAGTGATTACCATATCATCCATATGCCACTGGACGATATCATTCCATTTTGTGAATACTTTATTGTGCCATATTTCCTGTGGTTTGCGTTTATCGCTGTTGCGCTGATCTATTTTGGATTTTTCAATAAAGATCTTAAAGAATATTATCAGCTGATTTTTAACCTTGGGATCGGGATGACCCTGTTTCTGATCATCTCTTATATTTACCCCAACGGACAGGATTTACGGCCGGAGACCTTTGCCAATGACAATATTTTCACGCAGATGGTACAGTATCTGTATTCCATCGATACGCCGACGAACGTCTTTCCAAGCATCCACGTATACAATTCCGTGGCAGTAGGCATCGCGTTCATGACCTGCAAACGCCTCCAGAAACATCCCGCGATTCGTTACAGCGCGGTAGCGCTGGCAGTGTCCATCGTACTTGCCACCATGTTCCTGAAACAACATTCCGTATCGGATGTATGCTGTGCGCTGATCATGAACCTGGGAAGCTACATGCTGTTGTATCATCCTCACAAAATCAGAAGCGTTTCGCTGGCATCAAGAAAAAAGAAACGGGAAATTACAACATAAAATATCAAAGAAACCAAAAACGGCTTTCTCCGGAAAGCCGTTTTTTGAATGCAGTAATGACTTCGGATGGCAAGGCGGACGAAAGCATCCAGGGCCAGGTGGTATGCGTGGTTGGTGGATTCGCTGTACGGATCTACCGACATACTTTATTCACGAAAAATTCATTGTTTAATTTGCTAAAAGGTGGTAAAATAATAAGGCATGTAAAAACGGAACATAGAAGATTTAGGAGTGTATACACATGAAAGTAGCGGAAAAGCTTTTCGGCACCCACAGCTCCAGAGAGCTGAAGAGAATCACGCCGATCGTAGATAAGATCGAGGCGCTGCGCCCCGAGATGCAGAAGCTCACAGATGAGGAGCTTCGTGCAAAGACAAAAGAATACAAAGAACGTTATCAAAAAGGTGAGACGCTGGATTCCATCCTTCCCGAAGCATTTGCCACTGTACGCGAGGCGGCAAAGCGTGTGTTGGGAATGGAACATTACCGGGTTCAGCTGATCGGTGGAATTATTCTTCACCAGGGACGTATCGCAGAGATGAAGACCGGTGAAGGTAAAACGCTGGTATCCACTCTGCCTGCATATCTGAATGCGCTGACCGGACGCGGCGTTCATATCGTTACGGTCAATGATTACCTGGCAAACCGAGATGCCGAGTGGATGGGAAAAGTCCATGAATTTCTTGGGCTTACCGTCGGTGTCGTACTGAATGATATGAAAAATGATGAGCGCCGCAAGCAGTATGCCTGCGACATCACCTATATCACCAATAACGAACTGGGCTTTGACTACCTTCGTGACAACATGGTGATTTATAAAGAGCAGCTGGTACAGAGAGATCTGTGCTACTGTATCATCGACGAGGTCGACTCTGTTCTGATCGATGAGGCGCGTACGCCGCTGATCATTTCCGGGCAGAGCGGAAAATCCACAAAACTTTACGAGACCTGTGATATCCTGGCGCACCAGATGGAACGCGGGGAGGCAAGCGCGGAGATGACCAAGATGACCGCGATCATGGGCGAAGAAATCGTGGAGACCGGAGACTTTATTGTCAATGAAAAAGATAAGATTGTAACCCTGACAGAACAGGGTGTTCATAAGGTAGAGGAATTCTTCCATATTGAAAACCTTTCCGATCCGGAGAACATGGAGATCCAGCACAATATCATCCTTGCGCTGCGTGCCAACTATCTGATGTTCCGGGATAAAGATTATGTGGTAAAAGACGATGAGGTCCTGATCGTTGACGAGTTTACCGGACGTATCATGCCGGGACGCCGTTATTCGGACGGACTGCATCAGGCCATTGAGGCGAAGGAACATGTAAAGGTGCGCCGGGAGAGTAAGACGCTGGCGACGATCACATTCCAGAACTTCTTCAATAAATATGAGAAGAAAGCAGGTATGACCGGTACCGCTCTGACGGAAGAGCAGGAATTCCGTGATATCTATGGAATGGACGTTATCGAGATACCGACCAACCGTCCGGTCATCCGTAAGGACCTGGAAGATGCGGTATATATGACGAAAAAGGAGAAATTCCATGCCGTTGTGGAAGCGGTCAAGGAAGCTCATGCGAAAAATCAGCCGGTACTGGTAGGTACTGTAACCATCGAAACCTCTGAACTGCTCAGCAGGATGCTGAAGAAAGAAGGAATCAAGCATCAGGTGCTGAATGCGAAGTTCCATGAGCTGGAGGCGGAGATCGTTGCCCATGCGGGTGAGGCTGGCACCGTAACCATTGCCACCAACATGGCAGGACGTGGTACTGATATTAAGCTGGACGATGTGGCGAAAGAAGCCGGCGGTCTGAAGATCATCGGTACAGAGCGCCATGAGTCTAGACGTATTGACAATCAGTTGAGAGGACGTTCTGGTCGTCAAGGAGATCCAGGATATTCAGTGTTCTATGTATCTTTTGAAGATGAATTGATGGAACGTTTTGCAGGTGAAAGATTAAAATCATTTACAGAATATTTAGAAGATGATCAGGCAATTGAAAATAAAGTTGTTACAAAAGCTATTGAAAGTGCTCAAAAACGTGTAGAAGGTCAAAACTTTGATTCTCGTAAACATATTCTTGAATATGATGATGTAATGCGTCAACAACGTGAAATTATGTATAAAGAACGTGATGATATTATGTCTGAACAAAGTTTGGATGATATTATTAAGGGAATGTTTAATCAAGCAATTGAAATGACTGTAAAACATTTTACTAAAAATGATGGTAAACATGATGTGATTGATGTTGAGGGAGTTGTTGATTTTGTTGCCAAAAACTATATGTTATTGGTAGAAATTAATGCTACTAATTGTGAAGCATTAGTGCATGATCCTAAAAAATTAATTGATACACTTACTGAATTGGTATATAATCAATATAATAGTCGTTTTAATACAGAGTTAGAACCAGAAAGAAGATTACAATATGAAAGAAGTGTTCTTTTAGGAGTAATTGATTATACATGGATTAATCATATTGATGCTATGACTAAATTGCGTAACGGTATTTACTTAAGAGCTTATGCTCAGAAAGATCCATTAGCAGAATATACAGAAGAAGCATTCTATATGTTTGAACAGATGACTATGACAATTGCAGATACTA
>CABUPZ010000012.1 GCA_902493585.1 uncultured Fusicatenibacter sp.
TCCTGTCCTGGAGGCGTGCGGGGGCAGGTGAATTTCCCGGAACGGCAGGTAGGCGGCAGTCCTTACCGGATGGATCAGCTGGGCGGGCTGCTTCTTTGCACCGCCGGCGGAAGACGGTTTGCGACCCAGTGGGACGACGAGCCGCTCCGACTGGAATGGTTTGAAGAATGGCGGCAGAAACAGGAGACGGATGCGGAACAGAAGATGACAGAAGAAGCAGATAGGGAAGAAACAGAGGAAAAGGAAAGACGGGAGCCGGAAAGAAGAGAAAACCGCGAGCCGAAAAACACAGCGGAAATAAAAATGGATCGCCGGCAGCAAACTGGAACAGAAAACAGTGAAAAACAGAAACACAGGGAATCAGGAAATACGGCCGCCCGGCAGAACATGGATTTCCAGGAGAAGGGCAGTCAGGAAAATACAGGGGAAGAGCGGAAGATATCAGAAGAGACAGAGCGGGAGAAAACAGAACAGAGAGAGGCTGAGAATATATCGGGGGAAATGAAAAAAGCAGACGGAAGTGATAAGACAGAAGACGATCGGGCAGTTCCGCTTGCGGCTGAGATACCGGTGATGGCTGCGAGCAATCCCAGCAGAAACTCTGACAGAAACCCGGACACAACCCGCTGCAAATCTCCCGGTTGTCCGCAGATGCAGAACAGACCTTCCCCGGGATTTCATCGGTGGGAGCAGGTGCAGAAGACCTGCGCGCACTGCCAGCCATTTCATGACGATCTGATGACGGACTGTGTAAAGGTGACCCGGCAGGAACTTCCTCAGCTTCGTAAACTCGGCTGGCAGCTGGACAGCAACCAGTTCCAGAATCATGGGCTGAATCATTACGGGCATTTTCTTCTGTGCAGAGATGCTTCCCGTCCCGATGTATTTTTTGTGTGCGTGCCGGGAATGTTCAATACCAATGAACAGTTTATGGCAGGAATGTTCGGATATCATGCGTTTCGTCCCGCGAAACCCACGGCGGAGGGCGCAGCTCAGCCGAACTTCGGATACTGGTGTCGGAGGATTCCGATGCCGCGCGGCTGAGAGGAGAAGAGCGTGCAAATTGCACAAGGCAGTTTTGAAGATACGTGATTCTCCATCTTTTCAAAAAAAATATTTCGTGTATAATAAAAAAGTAGGGTTGTCGGCCTGCGGTTCTATATTGGTACGGCAGCCCTATACTTTTGGGATACAATTAGGAGGAAAAATATGAAAGAAAACTCTGGAGGAATCCATTTCTTAAAAACGCTGCCGTTGATCCTGTTGGGAAATACGGTTTACGCGCTGGGGATCGTTATGTTTGTTCTGCCGACGGGCCTGATCACGGGAGGAACAACGGGACTTGCCCTGACGGCAGAATACTTTCTGCATATTCCGGTCTCGGTCTTTGTGTTTCTCATGAATCTTTGTATGTTTCTGCTGGGAGCAGCGGTCCTGGGAATGAAATTCGCGCTGACTACGCTGGTGAGTTCTTTTTATTATCCGCTGATCCTTGGAGTCCTGCAGAAGATTCCAGTGCTGTCTGATATCACAAAAGACCCGATGCTTGCGACGGTATTTGGAGGGCTGATGATCGGATTCGGGATCGGGATCGTGATCCGGGCGGGAGCGTCCACCGGAGGAATGGATATTCCGCCGCTGATCCTGAAAAAGAAATTCGGTCTTCCTGTTTCCGTGATGCTGTACGTCTTTGACGTGACCATCCTGATTCTGCAGATGCTGTTTTCCGATAAGGAAGAAATCCTCTATGGAATCCTGCTGGTTATGATCTATACGGTGGTTCTGGACAAGGTGCTCCTGATCGGTACCTCCCAGACGCAGGTCAAAATCGTCAGCAAAAAATATATGGAGTTGAACGATAAAATTATCCATGAGCTGGACCGCGGTTCCACGTTGATCCACGCAACGACGGGATTTATGAAAAAGGAGCAGCCTATGGTGATGACGGTGATCTCCAACCGTGAGCTGGGTGCCCTGAACCGCCTGGTGATGGAGACGGACCCGCAGGCGTTTATGATCGTCGGCAATGTCAATGAGGTGAAGGGAAGAGGGTTTACCCAGGAGAAGGTATACAAAAAAGAGGGAGCGTAGAAAAATTCGGCAGAGTCTGATACAAAAAAGAAATTTTCGGAAGGTTCGGCAGAAGAAAAAATCGGGAAGACTGGAGGAGGAACCTGGAAAACACAGAAGAAAGGGAGATAGTTATGGAATTTAGTATTCTGATTGTAGACGATGACAAACTTCTGGTGGACAAGCTGGAAGAAACGGTACAGTGGGAAAAGATAGGAATTTCGATGGTTTTTACTGCCTATAATATCCGGCAGGCGCAAAGGCTTCTGGAAGAATTTCCAATACAGTTTCTACTGTGTGACATCGACATGCCTCAGGGTAGCGGCCTGGAACTTCTGGAGTGGATCCGAAACAAACAGATGGAGATTGAGTGTGTATTTTTGAGCAGTTATGCAAATTTTGCCTACGCGCAGAAAGCGCTGCGGCTCTCCACACGGGAATATTTGTTAAAGCCGATCTCTAATCAGGACCTTGAAGCGATTCTGTCAAGGATTATCGAGGAGACGAGACAGAAAAAAGAGGAGAGCAGCATCGGGGAGTATCGTGCAGACAAGCCAAGTGACAGGAAAATTATTTTTTGGGAGAATTTTTTTCACGATCCTTCTGCACAGAAGGAAATTCTGGCACAGGGTATGGATGAGAATCTGTATCAGAAACGGGAACGGATTGTCCTGGAAGCAATTAAAATTTTCGCGGATGACAAAGACATCAATTATAAGAAAGATCTTGCGCTGTTCAATTTTGTTATACGGAATATCACAACTGAATTTTTTGAAAATAAGCACCAGAATATGGAAGCAGTCGTTCAGGTCAGCGATTATGAGTGGGTGCTTGTTTTTCAGGCGATGGGCGAATGGGAATTGTTTCTTGAGGCTTCCGTAGAACTGAAGAAACATCTGAATAAGATCCTGCCGCAGAGATCCTGCATGTATATCGGAGAGAGTTGTCTGGTGAAGGAAGCGATTGACAGCTGGAAACGGATTGAGCTTATGGAAAAAACTATTTTGCCGGAAGAAGAGGGGATTCTGAGGGAATGTGATCTTCTTGAATGTGGAAGAGATCTGTCGGAGAATGTAAAATATCAGCAACCGCCCTGGGAAGTCTGGCAAAACGCTCTTAAGGATTCCAAAGACAGTATGGAGGTCGGCAAGGATATCACCAATTTTTTGAAAGAAACTTTTGAAAATGGACAGCTCACCATCGAGAATCTGGAACGCTTTCTTAAGGAACTGGAACAGCTTGTATACTGCTATCTGGGTGAACAGCAACTGGGATTTTCGCAGTTGTTTGACAGCCGGGATTTTGACCGCAGAGAAAGGGACGCTTATCATTCTTTGGATGCGGTCATGGACTTTATACAGTGGGTGTTCGAAACACTCAGGGAAAGCGGAAAAGAACAGAAAAGCCAGGAAGATGTGGTGAGCCAGGTTAAGGAATACATAGAAAGTCATCTGAATGAGGAACTGTCCAGAAGCCGGCTGGCAAAAATGGTGTTTTTGTCGGAAGATTATGTGTCCAAGCTGTTTAAAACGACGACAGGAATGAGTATTCCAGGTTACATTGCGGCAAGAAGGATTGAGAAGGCAAAAGAATATCTCAATCATTCCAATCTTCCAGTCAGCCGCATTGCGCTGGAAGTTGGGTACAGTAATTTTTCTTATTTCAGCAAAACTTTCCGCGATTTGACAGGAATGACGCCCAACGAGTACAGGAGCAAGACAGCAAAATAAAAAAAATCTGTTTTGTCAATAACAAAAAAACGGACAAATAGAAAAAGAGGCATTTCAAGATGCCTCTTTTTTGCTATGCTAATTACATAAAAATGAAAGAGAAAATTAGTTATATTATATATAATATAGCTACAAATCGATCATAGATGCAGTCAGAGTGCATAAATGAATGATGAGTGGAACGGAAATCAAGGGAAAGAAGGGATGATATGTGAAAAAGAAAAATGCAACTCCAAAACACAAGCAGAGCTTTATCGCCGGCGTGAAGGAAAGCAGAGCGCTGTATCTGCTGATGCTGCCTTCCATCATTATTTTCCTGCTGTTTACCTACTACCCCATGTACGGAGTGATCATTGCGTTTAAGAATTTTACTCCGGCAGAAGGAATTTTCGGCAGTGAATGGGTAGGAATGAAAAACTTTATTCAGTATTTTAACTCCTATCAGTTTGGACTCACAATCCGAAATACGATTGTAATCAGTCTTTACACGATTCTGGTTACCTTCCCATTGCCGATCGCACTTGCATTGATGTGCAATCAGATCAGAGCAAAGAAATTCAAAAAGTTTTTCCAGGTATCCACCTATCTGCCACATTTTATTTCAACGGTAGTTATGTGTGGTATGTTGATTTTGTTCCTGTCTCCGAGCACCGGAATTATTTCCAAGCTTGTAGGGCTGTTGGGATTTGAACTTCCAAACCTGATGGGAAGCGCGGCGGCTTTTCCACATATTTATGTTTGGTCAGAGGCATGGCAGCATGTTGGCTGGGACAGTATTCTTTACATAGCGACATTATCATCCGTAGACCCGAGCCTGTATGAAGCGGCGACCATGGACGGCGCAGGCAAGTGGAAGAAGATGCTTCATATCGATGTGCCGGCGCTGATGCCGACGATTACGATCATGCTGATTCTCCGTATGGGAAGTGTTATGAGTGTCGGATTTGAAAAGGTTTACCTGCTGCAGAATACGCTGAATAGCAGTACCAGTGAGATCATTTCCACTTACGTGTACAAGATGGGTTTGATCAGCAATCAGTATAGTTTGTCGGCAGCGATCGGTCTGTTTAACAACGTGATCAACCTTGCGCTGCTGCTGCTGGTAAATGCAATTTCCAAGAAACTCAGCGATACATCATTGATTTAAGCGGGAGGTTGGATATGAGTCAGACAAAGGCTGTAAGTACAAAGACAAAAATCAAAAAATCGAAAGAGGACAGGATCTTTGATGCGATCATTTACACGATTGCTGCAATCCTGATTTTGATCACTCTTTATCCGATGTATTTTATTGTCATTGCGTCGATCAGTGACGCAGGGCTTGTTTCCTCCGGACAGATTATGTTCCTTCCGAAGGGTATTAACTTTGAAGCATACAAACAGCTGGGAAATTATGATTCCATCTGGATTGGTTACAGAAATACAATCCTTTATGTAATCGTTGGAACGGTTGTTACATTGGTGGTTAATATTCCCGCTTCCTATGCACTGTCGAGAAAAAAATTGTACGGAAAAAAATTGTTCACTGCGTTTTATCTGATTCCGATGTTTTTCACCGGAGGTCTGATTCCGACGTATCTGGCAGTACAGCAGTTCCATTTGCTCGATACCTTCTGGGTAATGGTAATTCCGTTCTCAGTTGTCACGTATTACATTATCGTTGGACGTACCTTCTTTGCGAGCAGTATTCCGGAGGAGCTGTGGGAAGCAGCGCAGTTGGACGGCTGCGGGTATCTGGGATTTTTCTTCCGGATCGTTCTTCCGCTTTCCAAAGCGGTTATCGCGGTAATTGCTCTGTGGGCAGCGGTAGCCCAGTGGAACGGATATTTCAACGCATTGATTTATCTGCGGAGCGAAGAACTGCAGCCACTGCAGATTGCGCTTCGGAACATCCTGATCAGCAATCAGACCATGAGTTCCATGTTGACAGGAGCTGCAGCGACAGAAGCGCAGCAGCTGGCAGATTTGATCAAATATGCGGTCATCGTGGTATCTTCTGCGCCGATCATGTGCATGTATCCATTGGTACAGAAATACTTCAATCAAGGTGTTATGCTTGGTTCACTGAAGGGATGAGAAAATTTCAGCGGCCCGGAATACCCGGGCTGCCGGAGATTTTCAGCTCAAAGGTTACCATATGATCCGGCGGTTTAAAAATCACCGGATACAAATGTAAGAAATCCAATTCAGGAGAAAGGGGAAAAGAAATGAAAAAGAAAAATCTGAAAAAAGGAATGAGCCTGGTATTGACAGCTTCTATGGCAGCTGGTCTTTTAGCAGGATGCGGAGGCGGAGGAGAAGAAGCTTCCTCGACGGCTTCCGGTGAGGAAGATGTGCCGACTTACAAAATTGCGACGGTTCGCTGGACGGACACATGGCCGACCGATTTCCTTGAGAGCGGAATTATGAAAGAACTTGAGGAAAAGCATGGCATTAATATCGAATGGGACGTCTATTATAATTCTGACTGGTCCGAGCAGAAATCACTTCTGCTGGCATCGGGAGATCTTCCGGATGCGTTCCTGGGTTCCATTTGTTTGAACACATCCGATATGACACAGAACAAATCATTGTTTCTTGATCTGACGGATCTGATCAATGAGGAAACAATGCCGAATCTGACAAGCATTTTTGAGTCGGATCCGGAAATGAAGGCAGTCTGCACAGACCGTGACGGAAAGATCTACAGCCTCCCGAAAAAACTGGGACTGCGGCCGGAAGCATGCGGAAACTCTCTGTATATCAATAAGGAATGGCTGGACAATCTGGGTCTGGCAGTTCCGACGACCTATGAAGAACTGGAAACCGTGCTTGAGGCGTTTGTCACAGAGGATGCAGACGGCGACGGTGATGCGACCAACGAGATTGGATATACAAACTCAGCAGGTTCTACGGTACTTAGCGGCGATCTGAGAAATATTCTGTTCCCGTTCGGAACTATGGTAAGCCGCGCAGACAACTATATGGGTCTGAACAGTGAAGGTGAACCGGTGTTCATGCCTGCACAGGAAAATTATAAAGAAGCTGTGGAATGGATGCACGGACTTTGGGAGAAAGGAATCCTTGATCCGGAATACTTTACTCAGGACAGTTCTATGGCTACCTCCAAGAGACAGGCAGAAGGAGGATCACAGGTTGGTCTGATTTCCGCATGGACTGCTGACGCTGAGGCTGGCGGAAATGCTGATCAGTTCGTACTTCTGGAAGCACTGCAGGGTCCGGACGGCAACCGTTATGTAGAGAACGCATCGAATTATCTGGATATTTCCGATCGTGAACTGGTAATCAGCAAAGATTGTGAAAATCCTGAAAAACTTCTTGCATGGGCAGATGATTTCTATGATAATGTAGCTACGTTGCAGACGACTTACGGCTCCATTTCTGATGGATGCATTACAGACAACGGCGATGGAACTTATACGGTAAATGAACCGGAAGACGGAGGTTCCCTGGATACATCTGCATGGTCAAATTCCCTGAAGGATTTTGGACCAAAATATATGACAGAGGACTTTGAAGCGAACGTAACGCTTCCGGCAGATCAGGGAGACGGTATCAAGCTTCAGGAGGATGAGGTAAACGCACAGTACGTGACAACGGATAAAAACGTTGGATTCCCGATGGTTCAGTATACCAGTGAAGAGCAGAATACGCTTACGATGCTCGGTACGGATATTTACCAGTATGTGGAAGCGCAGTATGCGCATTGGGTTGTTGACGGTGGCATCGAAGAGGAATGGGATGCATATCTGGAACAGCTGGATACGATGGGACTGCAGGATCTTGTAAAGGCACAGACCGATGCATATAATGCATATCTGGAAGCTCTGGGCGAATAAGTGAGTTTGTACAGCCGCTGTGGAACGTAAGAAAATTATATTACGTTTTGCAGCGGCTGTTCCGCTGTTGTAAAATATTAAGAAGAATAGCTATTTAGGCACCGAAATATGACATTCGAAAGACGGGCAGGAGGTTTTTTTATGGTCTGGAAAACGGGAAAAGGAAAAAAGAAAAAGGCGCAGTCGTTGCAGGCAATCGGAATGAAGATTCTGCTGCCTGTCTTTCTTGCGTTGTTTGGGTTTCTGATCTGTCTTTTTGTCGGTCTTCGCGAAACGAGAATTCTGGCAGGTCAATATGTACAGGATACAGCCAAACTTTATGTGGAACAGATCAATAAAGATATTTTACAGATGAACACAGAACTGATACAGATTCTTGCCAATAATGAAGACATTTCCCGTATTCCGCAGGAGATTCATGCGTCGGATGCGAAGTACTATCATTTGCTGCAGAGTATCCGGGATGATAACATGATGTTGAAAATCCGTTATCAGGAAGTGCAGAATTTCTTTGTTTATGCGCAGGAGCCTGATTTACTGATCGGGGACAGTGGAACAGTATTTGCTGAGAGTCATGTAAGCGGGCTGATGGATGAACTCAGAAATTTTTCCCGTGAAGCAGTGAAGAAAAATAATCCAACGACAGTTTGGAATTTTCTCGAAGCAGATGGAAGCACTTACATTGTCGGGTGGTATGCAAAAAATCAGAAAATGATAGGGTGTGTGATCCCTCTTGAAGAAGTTTTCACCATGCTGCAGGAAATGACAGAGAATTATCGCGTGATTCCGTATATGAGGCAGCAGGAAGGGCAGGTTATTTTTCCGGAAAATGCGGAAGAAATGGCACAATTGAAGAAAGGTGAGGAATATGAGTTTCAATTGGGAACACTGGGGAAATTAGGGGTGTTCATTTTGGAAGACGGGGGAATTCTGGAGGATGTGCTGAGGATGCAGATGATACTTATTCTCCTGATCACAATTCTTCTGATCATCTGCTCGATACAGCTGTTCCGTTATTATCGGAGTTTAATGCGTCCTCTGCAAAGCTTTGTTCAGGGCATTACCGAAATGGAAGAGGAACAGCAGCTGAATGAAAATGGTGATAACAATATTCTGGAACTGGAGGCAGTCAGTGATCGTTTCCGTGGATTGCTCAGGAAAATCCAGTCTCTGAAGATTGCAATTTACGAAAAAGAATTGAATGAACAGAAAGCGGAGCTGGAATTTATGCAGGAACAGATCCGTCCGCATTTTTTCCTGAATTGCCTGAGCCTGATCCATGGAATTGCAGATGCGCAGGGAGAGGAAAAGATTACATACATTACAAAGGTACTCTCAGAATATATGCGGTACAATTATCAGGATTCGGGAAGGGAGAGGAATATTCAGGAGGAGCTGGAGCACGTGAAAAAATATGTCGAGCTTCAGAAACTGAGATATGGCGAGGATGGATTCCGGTTTGAAGTGATTGAAGACGCTCAGGTGGGAGAGTGCCGGGTCCCGCCGCTGGTTCTCCAGACCCTGGTAGAAAACTCCGTGGTTCACGCGGTGAATCTGGATCGGATGGTAGAGATTTCGGTTTACATCACCAGCGAAGTATACGAAGACGGGAAGTATCTCTATCTCTGCGTCTCTGATACCGGCAAAGGCTTTTCGCCGGAAATCATGGAGGCCATCGAGAAAGACCTGCCGATCGTATACAACGGCAGAAAGCATGTAGGCCTTCAGAACATTAAGCGCAGGCTTATGCTTTTATATGGGGAACGGGCTTCCATGACGATCCAGAATATGGGCGAAAATTATGGGGCAATCGTAGAAATACGGATTCCACAGAATGAGGAATAAATTCCCTGCAAATGGGTCGTGCAGATTGCAGGAATGGATTTTCAAACATCAGGGTTTCGTGATCCTGGTACCAGGGCAGCGCAATTCTGAGTATTCTGCTCCTGAGTTAAGGTTATTTATCGCAGCTTATACTCAGAACAGTAATCCCATTATAACACGCAGAAATTTTCTTTACAATCATACAGCGATCGGCGCCTTGGCGTTTTTCACAAAATGCAGAATGATAAAATGTGAAAAGTGACAAGGCGCTTTTTCTTGCTTTTTTTATCTGTCTGTGGTATTCTGAAAACGGTTCCGGAAACGTTACCGATATCGTTTCCGAAAAGAAAGGAGAACGATTACCATGAGAGCCAGTGGAATTTTACTTCCCGTCACATCCCTCCCGTCGGAATACGGAATCGGATGTTTTTCGAAAGAAGCATATGAATTTGTGGATTCCCTGAAGGCAGCAGGTCAGAAATACTGGCAGATCCTTCCTCTGGGACCGACCGGTTACGGAGACTCTCCGTACCAGTCTTTTTCTACTTACGCGGGCAATCCGTATTTTATCGATCTGAAGACGCTGGAGCAGGAAGGCCTTCTGAAAAAAGAAGAGTGCAAGGCGTGCGATTTTGGAGATCATCCGGAATATGTGGATTATGAGAAAATCTACAAGAGCCGCTTCCCGATCCTGGAGAAAGCGTTTGAACGCTTTGTGCCGGATGAAGATTACGCTGGTTTTATAGAAGAAAACAGTTACTGGCTGGATGATTACTGCCTGTATATGGCGGTGAAAAAGCAGCAGAATGATGTGAGCTGGAGCGAATGGCCGAAAGAACTGAAAGATCGTGTGCCGGAAGTTCTGGAGGCGAAGAAAGAAGAGCTGAAAAAAGAAATCGAATTCTATCGCTTCCTGCAGTATCGTTTCGCCGTGCAGTGGAAAAAACTGAAGGCATATGCCAACGAACAGGGAATTGAGATCATCGGAGATATTCCGATCTATGTGGCGTTTGACAGCGCGGATACCTGGGCGCATCCGGAGCTGTTCCAGTTTGACGAGGAGAATCAGCCGTTGGCGGTTGCCGGCTGTCCGCCGGATGCCTTTTCGGCGACCGGACAGCTCTGGGGCAATCCTCTGTACCGCTGGGACTATCATAAGAGTACCGGATATGAGTGGTGGCTGCAGCGCCTGAAATACGTCACAACGCTGTACGATGTGGTTCGGATCGACCACTTCCGGGGGTTTGATGAATACTATTCGATTCCTTACGGCGACGAGACTGCGCAGAACGGCCATTGGGAAAAGGGACCCGGCATCGAACTTTTCCACACGGTAAAAGAAAAACTGGGAGATGTGAAGGTCATCGCGGAAGACCTCGGTTATCTGACCGAGAGCGTGATCCAGATGGTGAAGGAGAGCGGATACCCGGGAATGAAGGTGCTGCAGTTTGCCTTCGACTCCAGAGAAGAGAGCGATTATCTGCCGCACAATTACGAACATAACTGCGTGGTATACACGGGGACCCATGACAACGATACGATCCTTGGATGGTACGATGTAATGGCTGAGCAGGACAGGGAATTTTCCAAAGAGTACATGAATAATTACAAGAGTACCAAGGAAGAGCTTCCGTGGGATTTCATCCGTCTTGCGATGGGAAGCGTTGCCGATCTTTGCATCATTCCGATGCAGGATTACCTGGGGCTTGGAAGTGAGGCGCGGATCAATTATCCGTCCACTCTGGGAAATAACTGGAAGTGGAGGATGAAAAAAGATGCCTTCACCGATGAGCTGGCAGAAGCGATCCGAAGAGTGACCAAGCTGTATGCGAGATGTGCACAGTAAAAAAAGTGAGGTGAGGAAATGGAGCAGATAACGATCCGGGATATAGCAAAAAAATGCGGCGTCGGGGTAAGCACCGTTTCCCGCGCGCTGAACAATCATCCGGACATCAATCCGGAGACAAAAGAAATGATCCTGAAGGTCATGTCAGAATATAATTATGTACCCAACAACAGCGCCCGCAATCTGAAGCGTTCCGACGCCAAGGCAATCGCGGTGCTGGTCAAGGGCATGGACAATATGTTCTTCAACAACATGATCAGTATTCTGGAAGAAAAAGCAAGAAAGAAAAAGTATTCCTGCATCATCGAGCGGGTGGAGGAAAAGGCCAGCGAGGTGGATGCAGCCATTGAGATCGTCAAGGAAAAACGGCTCCGGGGTATTATCTTCCTCGGCGGAAATTTTATTCATCCGAAGGAAAAGCTGGAGCAGATCCCCGTTCCCTACGTGATCACCACCGTCGGGATCCGGGAGAATGAAGAACTTCCCTGTGCCAGCGTATCGGTGGATGATTACAGGGAAAGTTATAAGATGGTGGATTACCTGTGTTCCTGCGGACACAGAAAAATAGCGATCCTGGCGGCCTGTGAAGACGATATCAGTATCGGCCGCCTGAGGCTGGATGCGTACCGGAAGGTACTGGAAGACCGGCAGATTCCCTTTGATCCGTCCCTGGTCCGCCATATGACCCGCCAGGACAATTATTCGTTCGGGACAGGATACAAGCTGACTCGGGAACTGCTGGAAGAAGGGATTGATTTTACTGCTTTGTATACAACTTCGGATACCCTTGCCATCGGCGCGTGCCGGGCATTGAAGGAGGCGGGCAAACGTGTGCCGGAAGATATTTCCGTGGCAGGATTTGACGGAATTGACGTTGGGGCGTATTATATTCCCAGCATCACGACCATCCGTCAGCCGGTGGAAGCGATGGCGACAGAATCCGCCAGAAAACTGTTTGCGATGATTGACCGGAAGGAAGAGCCGTCGGCGCAGGTTTTCGACGGAGAACTGGTTATCCGGGAATCCACCGGAAAGCCAAAAGAATAACAAAAATATCAGAAAACGGAACTGTCAAAGAATAAGACCACTGCTGAACAAAAAAGTCTGAAAAGGAGAAGAAGAAATGGAAGAAAGAATTCAGAACCTTTTAAAAGAACGTTTTGGAAGAGACATTGACAACTGCACAAAGAGCGAGATCTTCGAAGCACTGATGGTATTGACCAAGCAGGAGCTGGCTACCCGCAGGAGAAATGAAGGAAAGAAAAAACTGTATTACATTTCCGCGGAGTTCCTAATCGGAAAACTGCTGTCCAACAACCTGATCAATCTTGGCATGTACGATGAGGTGGCGGATGCGCTGAAAAAACACGGAAGAGATCTGACAGAGATTGAGGAAATGGAACTTGAGCCGTCTTTGGGCAACGGCGGACTGGGACGTCTGGCGGCATGTTTTCTGGATTCCATTGCGACCCTGGGACTTCCGGGCGACGGTATCGGCCTGAACTACCATTTCGGACTGTTCCGCCAGATGTTTGTGGACAACAAACAGAAAGAAGTGAAGAATCCGTGGCTTACCCCAGAGAGCTGGCTGGTAAAGCAGCCGGTATCCTTCCAGGTGCCGTTCAAGAATTTTACCATGCACTCTGTGCTGTATGACATTGATGTGCCGGGTTATGAGTCCGGATGCAACCGTCTGCATCTGTTTGATGTCGATACGGTGGATGAGGGAATCGTGCCGAGTGACAGCATCGGTTTTGACAAGCACCAGATCCAGAAAAACCTGACCCTGTTCCTGTATCCGGACGACAGTGACCGCGCCGGACAGCTTCTGCGTATCTACCAGCAGTATTTCATGGTCAGCAACGGCGCGCAGCTGATCCTGAAGGAATGCGACGAGAAAGGTTATGACCTGCATCACCTGGATGAGCATGTGGTGATCCAGATCAACGATACCCACCCGTCCATGGTAATTCCGGAACTGATCCGTCTGCTTCAGCAGAGAGGATTTACTCTGGATGAGGCGATCCGCGTAGTCAGCAAAACCTGTGCATACACCAACCATACGATCCTTGCCGAAGCGCTGGAAAAATGGCCGAACGACTATCTGGAAGAAGTGGTTCCGCATCTGCTCCCGATCATCTTTGAGCTGGATGCCCGCGCGAAAGCCAAATACAAAGGAGAAGAAGTTGCGATCATCGACAAGGACAGACGTGTGCATATGGCACATATGGATATCCATTACGGTTTCTCTGTCAATGGTGTGGCGGCACTGCACACAGAGATCCTGAAAAACTCCGAACTGAAACCGTTCTATGATATCTATCCGGACAAGTTCAACAATAAGACCAACGGTATTACCTTCCGCCGCTGGCTGATCCACTGCAATCACGAGCTGGCGGATTACATCCAAAGCCTGATCGGAAGCGGATATAAGAAGAACGCAATGGAGCTGGAAAAGCTTCTGAAATACAAAAATGACGCGAAAGTGCTGAAAAAGCTGGAAGAAATCAAGAAGAACAATAAGAAGGCACTGAAGAAGTATCTCTATGAGACCCAGAATCTGACAGTGGATGAGAACGCAATCTTCGACGTACAGGTAAAACGTCTTCACGAGTACAAACGTCAGCAGATGAATGCCCTGTATGCGATCTACAAATACATGGACATCAAGGCAGGAAACAAACCGAAAACTCCGATCATCATGATCTTCGGCGCAAAGGCAGCTCCGGCATATACGATCGCCAAGGATATCATCCACCTGATCCTCTGTCTGCAGGAACTGATCGCTTCCGATCCGGAGGTGAGCCCGTATTTCCAGGTGATCATGCTGGAGAACTACAATGTATCCAAGGCGGCGAAAGTGATCCCGGCAGCGGATATCTCTGAGCAGATCTCCCTGGCTTCCAAGGAAGCGTCCGGAACCGGCAACATGAAATTTATGCTGAACGGTGCAGTGACTCTGGGAACCGAGGACGGCGCGAATGTGGAGATCCATGATCTGGTAGGCGACGAAAATATCTATATTTTCGGAAAGAAACCACAGGATGTCATCGACCTGTACGACGAAAAGAAGAAAGATCCGCAGGCAGGATACAACTCCAAGGCAATCTATGACAAAGATTCTCAGATCGCAAAACTGGTGGACTTTATCGTCAGTGATGAGCTGCTGGCAATCGGCGACCGTCTGAACCTGGAGCGCCTGTACAAGGAGATCCTGAACAAAGACTGGTTCATGACTCTGCTTGACCTGAAAGAATACATCCAGGTGAAGGAGAAAGTATACAAAGATTACGAGAACCGCAGCGCATGGAACAAAAAGTGCCTGATCAATATCGCAAATGCGGGATTCTTCTCTTCGGACCGTACCATTGAACAGTACAATGAAGATATCTGGCATTTAGGATAATGATATCAGAAGAGAGAGAGTATAAAATAAAATAGAAAAACGCTCTGTGTGGACAGAACTACAAAATAGTCTGTCTGCATAGAGCGTTTTTTGGGTGGAATGACAAAGAATATGAATGTAGGATGGAGAAATACAAATAAATTTTGGCGGATTGCCAAAAGAAAAGTTTCTGTGGTAAAATAGAAAAAATATATGTAAAGCGGTGGTGGGATGGAGAGTATAAAAAAAAGAATTGGCAATCTGTCTATGTTTCGGAAAATATTTTTCACGTTGGTTTTTCTGATGTCTGTTGTATGTATCATTTATCTTATGAATCTTCAGCATCTGGTTGAACAGTATAATACCCGATTGTACCAGGTTACGGCAAGAAGTCTCAGAACAGCAACCTCGTCCATGGAGGAAGAATTGAGAAAAATCGCAACGTTGTCAACGGACACAGCTATGGATAAGGTGATACAGGAGAAAATCCCGATTATGAAAGATACGCAGCAGACGAGCAAACAGGGAACTGCCAGAAGAGAGATATACGAGACGATGTATCAGTATTATTACAGAAACGAGTATGTTACGTCCATAGCACTTTATTTGGATGATACAGTTATCCGTATGGGAGAGAGGAATTCAATTTCTGACAGTGAATATGAGGGTCTGAGGAAAAAAGCGGTGGAGGCACAGGGAAGGATAGTGTGGCAGTATGACGAATCCAATGAAAACAGGATTGCATGTGTACGCCAGGTGCGGGAAGCGAAAGACCTTCGCCTGACAGATTTGGGAATTCTATTTATTTATGTGGATTTGGAAAGTCTGGTGAAAGACTGCCTGAATGAGGCAGGCTATAGTGAAGAAGAAGGAGAATTTGCTCTGTTTGACAACAAGGATACTGTAATTTATACCCAGAGGGATGTATCCGATGATTTGTATCAGAAAATTGCTCATCATGAAGAGAACAGTTATCTGATAGAAAAAGTAGGAGATACTGAGGAATTTATTATCCGTGGCCAGATGTTTACCGGAAACAACTGGAAATATGTGTATTTTCAGGATTACAATCAGCTTTTTGAGAAAATGAATCAGATAAAAGTAAACACGGTTCTTATTACCGTGCTGGTTTGTCTGCTGGCAGTAATAGCGGCTCAGATTGTTTTGAGCAGTATTTTCCGTCATATGGATTTTCTGATAGAAAAAATTGAGGCTTTTGGGGCTGGAAAAACCATTGATTCCAGGAGATTCCCCAATTACAGCGACAGAGGAGATGAGATCGGAAAACTGCATCAGGCGTTTGATGAGATGACTTACAGTGTAAAAAGGCTTCGTGATGAAAATTACGATAAGCAGATTTTGCTGAGAGAAGCGGAAATCAAGATGCTGGAACAACAGATAAATCCACATTTTCTGTATAATACACTGGATTCCATCAACTGGATGGCACAATGTTATCATGCCGATGATATCAGTCAAATGGCGAGATCCTTAGGGAATATTTTCCGCATATCAATATCAGAAAAAAGAGAATTGATTCTGTTGGATGAAGAACTGAGCCTGCTGGATAATTATATTCAAATTCAGAAAATACGATTTAAAGACAAACTTGAGTTTCAGATTATTAAGCCCGATGGGATGGACGAGTTGTATATACCAAAACTTTGTATTCAGCCATTGGTTGAGAATGCATTGAAATATGCGCTGGAATGTAACGATGAAGTATGTGTGATTCAGGTAATAATAAAAAAAGAAGAAAAATACTATAGAATCCAAATTTCAAATACCGGTTCAGAATTTGATCAGGATCTTCTGGAAAAGCTGAAAAAGCATATTGTGATTCCTCAGGGAACCGGAGTAGGCATCATGAATATTGATTCCAGACTGAGGTTGATTTACGGCACGGATTATGGATTGCGATTTAGAAATGAAGATGGAAAAGCTATTGTGGAATTGAGAATACCATTTGCAAGATCTGGCAAAGCAGAAAGGGATGAGGGGTATGCTGCGTTTAATGATTGTGGATGATGAAGAAATCATCAGAAATGCCATTGCATCGTTGATCGATTATCCATCGATTGGATATGAACTGGTAGCCACAGCCAGAAATGGAATAGAAGCGTATAATATTATTTGTGATGAGTACCTGGATGTGGTAATTACTGATATTCGTATGCCTGGTTTAAATGGCTTGGAACTGGTAGAGAGAGCTATAAAGACAGATGAAAAATTGGAGTTTATTATTCTGTCAGGATATAGTGAATTTGAATATGCCAAACAGGCTATGAGATTCGGAGTGAAGCATTATATATTGAAACCAACCGACAGAAATCAGCTGATTGAAGCTTTAGTGGATATCAGGCAGAAAAGAGAGGAACGGATCCAGAAATCTCTGGCGGAGCGTGCTCTTATGTTGAAATCTCTTCAGTATCCGATTGAGCGAGCTTTTTTGATTGAAGGGCTTCAGTCTTCCAGCGTAGCGAATACAATCAGTAAATACCAGGAGGTGTTGAATTTTCCGGATAAAGAGTGCAGCGCATTGTTTTGCCATTTCATTGAGGAAAAGGACCGTATGAAAGTGATTTTGCATATGAACGACCTTTTTGAGTCTTTGGGTGTCCGGCGTCTGCTTTCCACAATTGCGGTTACAGGAAGCCTGATTTTTGTTACATCTTTTTTGAATGTAGCTGTTCAGGAAAAAATTAAGGAAAATGTCAGAGAGTGGTCAGAGGACGTAGGAATCCTGGAAATCGGCGTGATGGCCATGCAGGAAGACACGCTGGATCTGTTGATGGAAAAGATTTTTCATAAAATATCCAGATATCGGGAAATTTGTTTAATCACACAGGAGGGAGCATCGTATAAAATACAAAACAAGATAAACACAGACTGGCAGATGGAAAAGCTTCAGCATGCGTTGGAAGAGGGCGAGGATGTCTCAGACATCCTTGAGCCGATCTTTACAAAGAATGGAATAGGGATCAATGAGGCAAAAAATATCGCAATGGATATCTATATGCATTTTAATGGAATGAATGGCTTAGGATCGGTAGAAGAGGCCTGTGATTTCTTTCGGGAAATCTATTCCAGTGAGGAAGAGGGCGAGATTCAGAGACAGCTCTGTTCTGTGCTGAAAAAAAGTGATTCTGTCAATGAAAAGAAAAATAATATCTGTCTTTTGAAAGAGTACGTGAAAGGGCATCTGGATTCGGAAACCCTGTCATTGAAATGGCTGGCAGAAAACTATCTGTTTGTCAATGTTCAATATCTGAGCCGTCAGTTTGTCAAGGAGGAAGGGGAACGTTTTTCCGATTATCTCACCCGCAAGCGGATGGAGGAGGCAAAACGTCTGCTGGGAATTTACCGCCAGGATCGGATCAAGGATATCGCCAAGGCTGTTGGATTTGGTAATAGTCCTCAATACTTTAGCCAGGTGTTTAAAAAGTATACAGGATATTCACCAAAAGAATACATGGAAAAAAGGTAAAAATATACAAAAGATACATGAAAATAAAAACAATCGATTTTTCAAGTCGTTTTTTTGACATGAAAAGTCGATTATTTTCATTTATGGGGAAACGATGAGCAGATATAATGATGTTATCAAAAATAAAGTTACGAAGGAGGTAACAAAATGAAAAGAAAATGGACGGCGATTGCGATGTCATTGGTAACTGTAGCAAGTTTATCTTTGACAGCATGCGGAGGCGGCGGCAGCAATGCAGCCAGCGGATCCAGTGAATCGAGCGAGGCGGACGGCAAAACAACGTTGAAGATTTGCTGGTGGGGTAATCAGGTGCGAAATGATGCAACTCAGGAAGCGGTAAATCTGTATATGGAGCAGAACCCGGACATTAACATCGAAGTGGAGTTTATGGATTGGACAGGATACTGGGATAAACTTTCCACGGTTGCAGCAGGAGGAAATCTTCCGGATATCATTCAGATGGATTATGCATATCTGAAGAGATACCAGGAAAGCAATCAGTTGGCGAATCTGGACGAGTTTATTGAGAACGGTACGATCGACACTTCCAAATTCCAGGAAGGCGTACTGGATAGTGGATCGGTAGATGGAAACTGCTATGCAATCAGCCTGGGAATCCAGCCGCCATGTATGGTATATGATAAAGCAATCGTAGAAGAAGCGGGCGTTGAAATTCCGGAGTATCCGACCTGGGAAGAGCTGTATGACATTGGACAGACAATTTATGAGAAAACCGGCGTGTCTACCTGCCTTGATCCGTCGACAAATACGCTGCTGCTGCTTGCAAGATCTTACGGCGGATATATCTACGACGATCTGGCAGAAGGAGACAGCAAAGCAGTTCAGAAACATATGGAATATGTAGAAAAATTCAGTCAGGCAGAATTTTGTATTTCACCGGAGCTGTGGGCTGAAAAAGATGCTGCAAACGTAGATACCAAACCGATCGTTGACCAGACTACATGGAACGATTTCCCGTTTGCCTGCCAGATGCCGACCATCGCGACGGCGGCAGGAAGAGAGATGGGAATGTGTATGCATCCGAAGCCAGCAGACGCAACAGCGGAGCAGAATTACCTGAAACCGTCTATGTTCTTCTCTATCGCTGAGACATCTGAGCACAAAGAAGAAGCAGCAAAATTCATCAACTGGTTCTCCAACGATGTAGAGTGCAACAAAATCCTGAAAGGTGAGCGTGGCGTTCCGGTCAACACAGAAGTTGCGGATGCAATTTCCGCCGATCTGGATGACAATACCAAGAGAGTGTTTGAGTACACCGCAGAGGCAGGGCAGATAACTTCTCCTATCGATCCGCCGGAACCGACTAGTGCAAGCGAGATCAGTCAGCTTCTGGAGACGATCACAGAGGGCCTCATGTACGGAGAAATCACTGCAGAAGATGCGACAGACCAGTTTATGTCAGGAGCTGCCGAGATTCTGCAGGAAGCAGCCGAATAACAATCATCAAATCAAATGTCGGAGGGAACGCAAGTGAAAAAACAGAATACTCCTAAAAAGACATTTGGGCAGAGATTGAACCAGGAAGGAGTGGCAGGATATATTCTTGTCCTGCCCTTCATCTTTGGTTTCCTGGCTTTCACTGCAATACCAATGGCAATGTCTTTAGGATTTTCATTTACAGAGTATAATATCCTGGAAACACCGGAATTCGTAGGGTTTAGAAATTACATCGATATGTTCCAGGATCCGAAATTTATCAATACGTTTCTTGTAACCATTAAGTACGTAATCTTTTCTGTTCCGCTGAGGCTGCTGATGGCATTGATGATTGCGATGCTGCTGGTAAAAAGCACAAAGCTGTCCGGATTTTACAGGGCGGTGTTTTATCTTCCGTCTATCATTGGATCCAGTGTGGCGGTAGCAGTTCTTTGGAAAAAAATGTTTGAGAGCAATGGTGTAATCAACGGGCTGCTGGGACTTGTGGGGCTTCCGGATGATACAGCATGGCTCGGAGGAGAAAAAACTGCGATGTTTACGCTGGTTGTGCTGGCTGTCTGGCAGTTTGGATCTTCGATGCTGATTTTCCTCGCAGGCTTGAAGCAGATTCCTGTTTCTCTTTACGAGGCGGCGACCGTCGATGGAGCCAGCGGCGTAAAAAAATTCTTTAAAATCACGCTGCCTCTGCTTACGCCAACGATTTTCTTCAATCTGATCAATCAGCTGATCAGTGGATTTATGGCTTTTACGCAGAGTTATGTAATTACGCAGGGCAAGCCAAGAGAAAGTACACTCTTCTATTCGGTTTATTTGTATCAGAATTCCTTTACCTATGGAAAACTTGGATACGGTTGTGCTATGGCATGGTTTATGACCATTTTTGTAGGTCTTCTTACCCTGTTGATCTTCAAAACACAGAACAAGTGGGTATATTACGAATCATAGAGGTGGCAGGATGAAAAGTTATAAGACGAAAAAAATTGTGGTAAATACAGTTTATCATATATTTACCTTTGTTCTGGCATTGGTAATGATCTATCCCGTTGTATGGATGGTCATGAGTTCTTTTAAGGAAACGGAAGATGTCATCCGCACAGCGACAGATCTTATTCCGGATCACTTTACTTTAGAGAACTATGCGACCGGATGGAAGGGATTTGCCGGAATCGGGTTTGTTACTTTTTTTAAGAACTCTTTTATCATTGCGGGTGTCGGCACGATCGGAGCGGTTCTGTCGTCGGCTGTTGTTGCTTACGGTTTTGCAAGGTGCAAATTTAAGGGAAAAGGTTTCTGGTTTTCCTGTATGCTTCTTTCTATGATGCTTCCGTTTCAGATTATTATGATTCCGCAGTATATTTTGTTCAACAATCTTGGCTGGGTGGGAACCTTTCTCCCGCTGATCGTTCCATCGTTTTTTGGAGGAGCCTTTTTTATCTTCCTGAATATTCAGTTTATCAAGGGAATTCCGATGGATCTGGATGAGGCAGCTAAGATTGACGGATGCAGTATTTACGGGATTTTTATAAGAATCATATTGCCTTTGATCAAACCATCCCTGGTGACCAGTGCAATTTTCTCGTTCATGTGGAAATGGGATGATTTCCTGGCCAGCTTGATCTACCTGACGAATCCGTTGACTTATCCAGTCAGCTATGCATTGAAAATGTTTTCTGATCCTTCTTCGGGATCTGACTGGGGTGCAATCTTTGCAATGGCAACCTTGTCGCTGCTTCCAATTTTCTTTATCTTCCTTACCATGCAGAAATATCTGGTGGAAGGAATCGCATCGACAGGAATGAAGGGCTGACCTTCAAGGAAAAGAACATGGATATTCCCCGTTTTCTTCGTATATGGTAGTTTTTCATATTGTATACGGATGAAAATGGGGAGTTTGTGTATAAGAGTAAAGAAACAGGAGGAATAAAACAATGGAACAGATCAAATTAGGAATTATCGGAGTGGGAAATATGGGCACAACCCATTGCCTGAATATTGCTACCGGAAAGCTACCGGAATTTGTTCTCACGGCAGTTGCAGACAGAAGAGAGAGCAGAAGAAACTGGGCAAAAGAACGTCTGGGTGATGAGGTTGCCATCTATGAGGAAGGAAAGGATTTGATTGCATCCGGAAAATGCGATGCAGTATTGATCGCAGTGCCTCATTATCAGCATCCGGAACTGGCTATTCTCGCACTGGAACACAATCTTCATGTGATGAGCGAAAAACCTGCCGGTGTGTATACAAAACAGGTACGTGAAATGAACGAGGCTGCGGAAAAATCTGACCGGGTATTTGGTATGATGTTCAACCAGAGAACCAACTGCGTTTACAGAAAAATGAAAGAAATCGTATCTCAGAAGGAGATGGGAGAAATCAAGAGAATCAACTGGATTGTTACGGACTGGTACAGAACACAGGCTTATTATGATTCCGGAAGCTGGAGAGCTACCTGGGATGGAGAAGGCGGGGGTGTACTGCTGAATCAGTGTCCGCATAATCTGGACTTGCTGCAGTGGATCGGAGGCATGCCAAGCAAGATCAGAGCGTTCTGTCATGAAGGAAAATGGCATGATATCGAGGTGGAGGACGATGTAACCGCATATCTGGAATATCCAAACGGAGCCACAGGTGTGTTTGTCACCACAACGGCTGATACACCGGGAACCAATCGTTTCGAAATCACCATGGAAATGGGCAAGCTGGTATGTGAGAACGGAAAACTGACGTTATACAAACTGGCGCAAAACGAAAGAGAATTCTGCAAAACGGCAAAAGGCGGATTTGATCAGCCGGAGTATGAGGTGATCGAGGTTGAGACCGATGGAATGAACGAGCAGCATGTTGGTGTTATGAAAGCTTTTGCGGGTGCGATTCTGAGAGGCGAGCCGCTGGTTGCTGAGGGAAAAGAGGGAATCAGAGGTTTGATGATCTCCAATGCGATGCATTTGTCCAGCTGGCTGGATCAGACGATCGAACTTCCGGTGGATGAGGAAGTATTTCTGGAAGAACTCAACAAACGCAGAAAAACTTCAAAGAAAAAAGAAGAAGCGGATATCACGTTTACGACAGAAGGAACATATTGAGGGGGAGAGAAATGTTTAAAGGAATTACAATTTCAGGCTTTGCAGATGAATTGGATGACAAGATTGAAAAACAGATTCAGGGATTCCGGGAGCTTGGCATCACGCATATGGAGATCCGTGAAGTCAATGGAAAAAATCTGCTTCAGTATTCCCTGGAAGAGGTGGAAAAATTCAAGGAGATACTGGATGCCGGTGGAATCAAGGTTTCTTCCATTGGTTCTCCGATTGGAAAAATAAAAATTACGGACGCGTTTGACCCTCATTTTGAAGCATTTCAGCATGCCGTTGAGATTGCCAAAATCATGGAAACAAAAAATATCAGAATGTTCAGCTTTTTTATGCCGGATGGGGATCCTGCTCAGTATCGGGATGAGGTGATGCGGCGCCTGGAACGTATGGCGGATTACGCGTGTGAACGGGATGTCGTCCTGCTTCACGAAAATGAAAAAGATATTTATGGTGACATTGCACCAAGGTGCCTGGACATTATGAAGAACTTTTATGGAGAGCATTTTCAGGCAGTCTTTGATTTTGCAAATTTCGTACAGTGCAAACAGGATACCTGGGAAGCATATGAAATGCTGGAACCATACATTGCCTATGTCCATATCAAGGATGCTTTGTGGAAAGACAGAAGCGTGGTACCGGCAGGATATGGAGACGGAAATGTAAAGAAGATCCTGCGCGTTTTGAAGGAGAAGGGATATCATGGATTTTTGTCTCTGGAACCGCATCTTTCTGAGTTTGAACATTTTGATCAGCTGGAGCACAGCCGTTTCCGGGAAAGAGAAACTGTGAACAGAGCTGAGAGATTTGCGGTGGCGCATGAAGCATTGACCCAGATCATTGAGGAGATTTAAAGGGAGACGTATTGGGAGGAACAACGTGAAGACATTGGAGATCATGAAAAACTGGACCATGCATCCGGTTGGAACAGACAAGCATTACAAAACAGAAATTCCGGCGATGGCCATGCAGATTTTGTATGAAAATCATGAAATTCCGGATCCATATGTGGGAGAGAACGAGTGGATCGTTTATGAGGCTCTGAAGAATGATTTTGAATTTTCAAATGTATTTGAAGTTTCCGAGGACATGCTCTCAGCGGACGAGTTGGTGCTGCGATGTGAGGGCCTTGATACTGCAGCAGAAATCTATGTCAATGAAACAAAGGTTGCATTTGTCAATGACATGCACCGCACCTATGTTTTTGATGTGAAGGATACGGTCCATGCAGGAGAAAATCAGATCCGCATCTACTTCCGGTCCGGAATTGCGTATGCGCTGGAACAGCATGCGAAAGAACCTTATTACCATACCTCGGATACGGTGGACGGATTCAGCCTTGTCAGGAAGGCTCACAGTACTTATGGATGGGACTGGGGTCCGAAGCTTCCGGATGTGGGAATCTGGAGACCGATTCGTCTGCAGGCATATGATACCGCCAGATTTCAGGATATCTATATTCGCCAGTTCCATGAAGACGGTCATGTGCAGCTGAAGATCGAGACGGAAATTGCCCGGCTGAAGCCGGAGGATGTAACTCTGGAGATCGTTCTCACAGAGCCGCAGGGAAATTGTGTGAAAAAAATATATGATTCCATTGGAGAGAAAGTTTCCGCGGAAATCACAGTGGAAAATCCTCAATTGTGGTGGTGCAATGGATTTGGTTCACAGCCTTTGTATGAGATAACATGTATTCTGAAAAAAGAGGAAGAGGTTCTGGAAGAATCTGTGAAGAGAATCGGGCTTCGCACACTTACCGTACGCAGAGAAAAGGATCAGTGGGGTGAAAGCTTCGAATTCTGTGTAAACGGCGTTTCCGTGTTTGCCATGGGAGCCAATTATATTCCGGAGGACTGTTTCTATACCAGATGCAGCCGGGAAAGAAGCGAAGCGTTGATCAGGCAGTGCGTCCGTGCCAATTATAACAGTATCCGTGTCTGGGGCGGCGGATATTTCTGCGATGATTATTTCTATGATCTGTGTGATGAGTATGGACTGATTGTATGGCAGGATCTGCTGTTTGCGTGTGGAGTTTACCGGCTGCACGAAGACTTTGTGGAAAATGTTGTGCAGGAAACCATCGATAATGTCAAACGTTTGCGCCATCATGCAAGTATCGCTCTCTGGTGCGGAAACAATGAGCTGGAATGGGGCTGGTCCGGATGGGATATGGGATTCGGAAACAGAGTACAGGATAAGGCAGATTACATTAAACTCTTTGAGTGGATTCTGCCGCAGACGGTGAAGAAAATGGATCCGGACCGATTCTACTGGCTGGCTTCCCCGTCTTCCGGAGGAAGCTTTGATGATCCGAATGATCAGAATCGCGGCGACGTTCATTACTGGGAGGTATGGCACCGGCTGAAACACTTTACGGAATACAGAAAATATTATTTCCGGTTCTGTTCAGAATTCGGTTTCCAGTCCTTCCCTTCGGAAAAGACGATCAATACCTTTGCCGCGGAATCAGATAAAAACATTTTCTCTCCGGTGATGGAAAATCATCAGAAAAACGGCGGCGCGAATGGATTGATCTTATACTATCTGTCAGCCAACTTTAAATATCCGTCAGATTTCGGAACCTTGCTTTATGTTTCCCAGATCCTTCAGGCGGAAGCGATCCGTTACGGTGTGGAACACTGGAGAAGCAACCGGGGCAGATGTATGGGAGCACTGTACTGGCAGGTCAATGACTGCTGGCCGGTGGCAAGCTGGTCCAGTCTGGATTATTATAACCGCTGGAAACCGCTGCATTACTATGCGAAAAAGTTCTATGCGCCAGTCTTGCTGTCTGCGCTGGAAGAAAAGGGACAGATCCGGTTTGTTGTTTCCAATGAGACCATGCAGGAAGTGAATGCGGAAATCATCTGGAGGCTGAGAGATCATCAGGGAAATATCGTGGAAGAACAGAGAAAGCATTCTCTGGTTCCAGCACTGACTGCAGTGGAGTGTGGAGAAGCGGACTATGCATCCATCAGCAGTGATCGTTGGAAATCCAGAAAATTCTATGTGGAATACACACTCTGTATCGGAGGACAGGAAATCAGCCAGGGAACTGTGCTGTTCACACGACCGAAACATTTTGAATTCCAGGATCCGCAGATTCACTGGAGCGTAGAGGAAACGGAAAAAGAATTTTTGCTGACCGCAGAGACAGCAAATTATGCAAAATATATTTTCCTTGACAGTGAAGATTTCGACTTTGTTGCAGATGATAACTGTTTTGACCTTTCCAAAGGTACAAAGAAAACAATCAGAATCGCAAAAGAGGATATCACCAAAGACGGAAATCCGTATGTACCGTCTGTAAAAGAGATGGAAAATCTGAAGGTTCTGAGCGCATATAACATTCAGTGAAACGGTCAGGAAAGAGAAGGGGAACAAAATGAACGAGAAAGAATCTATGTGGGCACTGGTAAAAGAAAAACCGGAGGCGGGACTTTGGATGAAACGTGTCCCGATTCCGGAGGTAGGACCCAATGATGTAAAGATTAAAATCCGTAAAACTGCAATCTGTGGTACGGACGTACACATTTATCAGTGGAACGAGTGGGCGCAGCACACGATTCCGATCGGACTGACCGCAGGCCATGAGTTTGTCGGAGAAGTGGCGGAAGTTGGCGCAGGAGTCCGGGGATTTCATGTGGGAGATCTTGTGTCAGGAGAAGGCCATATTACCTGCGGAAAATGCAGAAACTGTCTGGAAGGTCATAAAGAAAACTGTAAGGACGCGAAAGGAGTCGGTGTAAACCGAAATGGGGCATTTGCTGAGTATCTGGTAATTCCGGCTTCCAATGTATGGCCCTGCAATCCGAATATTCCGGAGGAACTGTATTCCATTTTTGATCCGCTGGGAAACGCGACCCATACCGCGTTGTCTTATGATGTGCTGGGGGAGGATGTCCTGATCACGGGAGCAGGTCCGATCGGAATGATGGCGGCGGCGATTGCCAAATTTGCGGGAGCGCGTCATGTGGTAATCACAGACATGAACCCTTACCGTCTGGAGCTTGCAAAGAAACTTGGGGCTACAAGGACTGTGAACCTGAAGGAAGAAAATCTGACGGATGTAATGAAAAAGATCGGAATGACCGAAGGTTTTGATATCGGAATGGAAATGTCCGGAAGCCAGGCGGGATTGTCCGACATGATACACAACATGAAACACGGAGGAAAGATCGCTCTGTTAGGACTGCAGAGACAGGATGCACAGGTGGATCTTGAAACGATTATTTTTAACGGTCTGAACATGCGCGGAATTTATGGAAGAAAAGTTTGGGATACCTGGTATAAAATGTCTACGATGATCCAGGCAGGTCTGGATATTTCCGAAGTGATCACACACCGTTTTGATATCCGTGACTATGAAAAGGGATTTCAGGCAATGATCTCTGGCCAGTCAGGAAAAGTAATTCTTGACTGGACGAAATTCAATGGTTAAGATGAAAGCATAAGGCAAGCAGGAAAAGAGGGAAAGGCAGAACCATGGAACGAAAAAATAATATTTTGGATATTTACAGAAAAGAAGTGGAAGAAATCCGGGAGGCAGGGCTGTTCAAAGACGAGGCTCCCATCGCTTCTGCTCAGGGTGCGAGAGTGCGGCTGGAGGACGGCAGGGAAGTTCTCAATATGTGCGCGAACAATTATCTGGGACTGGGAGACAGTCCAAGACTGATCGATGCGGCCAAGAGAACCTATGATGAAAGAGGTTATGGTCTGGCGTCTGTACGTTTTATCTGCGGAACCCAGGATATTCACAAAAAACTGGAGAAAAAGATTTCCGGCTTTCTCGGAACGGATGACACGATTTTATACTCTTCCTGTTTTGATGCCAATGGCGGACTGTTTGAGACGATTCTGACCGCAGAAGATGCGGTAATCAGTGATGAACTGAATCATGCGTCCATCATCGACGGTGTCCGGCTGTGCAAAGCAAAACGTTATCGTTACAAAAACAATGATATGGAAGATCTGGAGCAGAAACTGAAAGAGGCAGACGAGGCAGGGGCAAGAATTAAGTTGATTGCTACAGATGGTGTGTTTTCCATGGATGGAATCATCTGTAATCTGAAAGGAGTCTGTGATCTTGCGGACAAATACCATGCGCTGGTGATGGTGGATGACAGCCATGCGGTTGGATTTCTTGGAAAGCACGGACGGGGAACCGCAGAATACTGCGGAGTGGAAGGACGTGTGGACATTATCACTGGAACGTTGGGAAAAGCGCTCGGCGGAGCATCCGGCGGCTATACATCCGGAAGAAAAGAAATTATTGATCTCCTGCGTCAGAGAAGCCGTCCTTACCTGTTTTCCAATACGCTGGCTCCGGCAATCGTAGGCGCGAGTCTGGAACTGTTTGATATGCTGGAGGAGAGCACGGAGCTGAGAGACCACCTGGAGGAGACGACTGCTTACTATCGGAAACTGCTGACGGAGAACGGATTCGATATTGTAGAAGGAACTCATCCGTGTGTGCCGGTTATGCTCTACGATGAGAAGACGGCGGCGGAATTCGCAAAGAGAATGATGGATAAAGGCGTGTATGTGGTTGCGTTTTCCTATCCGGTCGTTCCGAAAGGAAAAGCAAGAATCCGCACGCAGGTGTCTGCGGCACATACGAAGGAAGACATTGATTTTATTGTGAAATGCTTTATAGAAGTAAGAGCGGAGATGGGACTGAAAGAATGATGAAAAAAGAGTACTACACGGGAAACCGGGAAAATCTGTACCGCCATCTGCAGGAGGGCGCGCTTGCTGTGTTCTTTTCCGGAGATGAGATCAGAAGATCAGCCGATGAATGTTATGATTACTTTGGAAACCGGAATTTTCTTTACCTGACCGGCCTGCAGGAAAAGGGTCTGGTGCTGCTTGCAGGAAAAAGGGAAAACGGAGAGGGTTGGGAAAAGCTGTATCTTCGTACGCCGGATCGGATGGCAGAGCGGTGGAGCGGAAGAAGGATCAAGGCACAGGAGGCTGCAGACTGCTCCGGCATCGAGAACTTCGGATATGACAGTGAATTTCGCAGTGATTTTCATCAGCTGGCGGTTTCCGGAACTTACCGTGCGGTTTATCTGGATGCCTATAAAAACGATCCGCAGGACATTGACACTTCCGTTCACCATTTTCAGAGCGAGATCAGCCGACAGTATCCCTATCTGAAACAGGAAAACGCGACGCCGATTCTGAAAAAACTCCGGACGATCAAGCAGCCCTGCGAGATTGAGGCAATCCGGAAAGCAGAGGTGATTACCGGGGAAGGCATTCGGGCGATGATGAAAGCGTCCCGTCCGGGCATGTATGAATATCAGTATAAGGCGGAATTTGATTACGTTCTGGGACAGTACGGAACAGAGGGCAGCGGCTTTCCTCCGATCATATCCGCCGGACAGAATAACTTCTGCATCCACTACTACAGCTACACAGGCCAGGCAAAAGACGGGGATATGATCCTGAATGACGTTGGGGCAAGATGGAACGGACTGGTCACCGACGTGTCCCGGGGATGGCCCTGCAATGGAACTTTTTCGGAAAGGCAGAAGCTTCTGTATGCGTGTGCCCTTGCGACTTCCGATCATATGTTTGAAATCCTGAAACCAGGATTTCCGATGAAAGATGTGGATCTGACCGCAAGAAAATACAATTTTGAGCGGCTGAAGGAGGCAGGTGTCTGCAAAAACTATGGGGAAATCGGGACTTATATGTGGCATGGAGGAGCGCACCATATTGGGTACGACTGTCATGATATGATCCAGAAGCCCGAAGTGATCGCGCCGGGAATGGTTTTCTGCGTGGATATCGGTATTTATCACGAAGAATGGGGAATTGGTTTCCGGATCGAAGACAACTGTCTGGTCACAGAAGATGGCTGTGAGAATCTGTCCGCGCACATTCCAAGAACCATACCGGAAATCGAGTTTTATATGAAGAAGAACTGAGAACGATCATTTGTTGTCCGTGTAAATCAAAAAAACAGAAGGAATAGGGAAAAACAGATTCCCATTTCTTCTGTTTTTTTGTCAGTCATAAGATATGCAGATTTACACTCCGCCTGCTCAATGCAGGCCGGCTTTTTTTAAAATTACTGTTTTGCCGCTATAGCTTGGTTGTATGCAGGGTAAGGACGATGCCCACCAGCATGGTTACCAGCTCTGCGGCCGGAAAAGCCATCCAGATGCCTGTCACTCCGAGAAATGGAGGGAGCAGGTAGGCAAAGAGGATGATCAGAACGAATCCCCGGAGCACACAGATCAGCAGGGAGTATCCGTTTTTGAATACCGCCTGAAAATAGCAGATGAAGACCATGTTGATGCCCATCAGAAGAAAGCCCGTAAAGTAAATGCGGATCGCCGGCGCGGAAAGTGCCAGGATGCCAGCGTCCGGATTCAGGAAGATGTAAGTAAACAGGTTCGGAACGATCAGACCCAGCAGCACGGGAATGGCGCAGATGACCAGAGACGTTTTGATGGCAAGGGAACGGACTTCGTGCGTCCGCGACCGGAAGCCTGCGCCGTAATTGGTGGAGAGGATCGGCTGAGCCGCCTGGTTGATACCCTTGCACAGGCTGATGACCACGATTGCCGTGTTGCTGATCACTCCGAAAACGCTGACGCCGGTGTTTCCCGTATATTTCAGCAGCTGCAGGTTAAACACAAAAATAGTCAGGCCGGAAGCCACTTCGATGAAGAAGCTGGCGAAGCCATTGATCGTGATATCCCGGAGAAAAGCCGGGCGGATTCCTTTCCGTGAGAAATGGAGCTGATTCTTCTTTGAGAAAAAATGTGTCAGAAGGATCAGGTTCGTCAGGGTGGAGCCGATCACGGTCGCAAGAGCGGCGCCGTCCATGCCCATATCCATGGGGAAGACAAAAACGTAGTCCAGTATGATATTGGTGACGCCGCCGGCGATCACGCCGTTCATTGCAAGTTTAGGAGCTCCGTCATTGCGCACAAAAGTCTGGAGGTAGGAGGAAAAGAAAAAGGCGCCCATGCCCCAGACGATGTACGGCAGATAGCCCATGATATACGGCATCGTCTCCTCCGTGCCGCCCAGCATCCAGGCAATATCTTCCATAAATACCGTACAGATGACCATACAAACGGCAAGAAGAGCCAGTGTCAGCAGAAGGGAGACTGTGAAATAGGCATCCGATTTCTGTTTGTCACCCTTGCCGCGGGCGATGGACATAAGAACGGAACCGCCGACGCCGGTCAGCAGACCAAGGCCGAAGAAAATATTGTAGACCGGAAGCGCAATGTTCAGAGCTGCCATGGCGACCGTACCGATGCCTTTTCCGATCATGATCGTATCGGCGAGCACATAGATGGAAGTCACCATAGTTCCAAAGATGGAAGGAAGCAGATAATGAAAGAAAAGCTTCCGGACCGGTGTTTGAAGAAAATCCTGTGTGTTCATTGTTTGTTACCTCTGTTGTTTGAAAAATTCTATGGATCCCGTCAGCCCGGCAGCTCTGCAGGCAGTCTGCCGCCGGCTGGAACGCAGCCAAATTCCAGTATAACAGAAAAGCTCATAAAATACACGCAATGTATTAACTTTTTCAAAAATCTGTAGTAAAATGTGTAATGATTTTGAGGTTTCGCCTCCCGACATCTGATGAATCATGTAGGAGATTTCTGAAATGGACACACAAAACAGTAAGACATTGATGACCCAGGGCAGTATTTCAAAAAAGATCATTTTCTTTGCCATTCCACTGTTCCTGGGCAATCTTTTTCAGCAGCTGTATAATACGGCGGATTCCCTGATCGTGGGAAATTTTCTCGGAAGCAACGCGCTTGCAGCGGTCAGCTCTTCCGGCAACCTGATCTTTTTGATGGTAGGTTTTTTCAATGGCATCGCGATGGGCGCCGGAGTCGTTATGGCGCGGTATTACGGAGCAAGACAGAAAGAACGGCTCCAGTGCGCGATCCATACGACCGTTGCCTTCGGCCTGGCGGCGGGAGTGGTACTGACGGCAGTGGGTATGATCTTTGCGCCGAAAATCCTGGTCCTGATGGGGACGCCGGAGGAAGTGCTGCCCCAGTCTGTGGAATATTTCCGTACATATTTTGCAGGCTCTCTGGGATTTGTCATGTACAACATCTTTGTGGGCATCCATCAGTCCGTGGGGGACAGCCGGCATCCGCTGATCTATCTGATCGTATCCTCCTGTGTGAATGTGGGACTGGATCTGTTGTTTGTCGCCGTTTTTCATATGGGCGTGGGTTCTGCGGCGCTGGCAACGATCATTTCCCAGTTTGCCAGTGCGCTGCTTTGCATACGGAATCTGCGGAAGGCACCGGAGGAATACCGGCTGTATTTCCACAAAATCCGTTTTGATCTGCCCATGCTGAAACAGATCATCGCCAATGGTCTTCCGGCAGGTTTTCAGAATTCCGTGATTGCTCTTGCAAATGTGGTTGTGCAGACAAACATCAATGCATTCGGAAAATTGGCGATGGCAGGATGCGGTGCTTATTCCAAGATCGAAGGGTTCGGCTTCCTGCCGGTCAACTGTTTTACAATGGCGCTGACCACGTTTGTCAGCCAGAACCTCGGCGCAAAGGAGTATGAGAGGGCAAAAAAAGGAGCGAAATTCGGCATTCTCTGTTCGATTTCCATCGCCGAGCTGATCGGTATCGTGATCTATGCGGCGGCGCCTCTGCTGATCTCGGCGTTTAACAGCGATCCTGACGTTGTGGCTTACGGAGTGGCGCAGGCGCGCACGATTACTCTGTTTTACTTCCTGCTGGCGTTTTCCCACTGTATTGCCGCGATTCTGCGCGGTTCCGGAAAATCCACGATCCCGATGCTGGTCATGCTCTGTGTCTGGTGCATTCTCCGTGTTACCTACATTACCGTCACAGTGCATTTCATTCCGGATATCCGGGTGGTATTCTGGGCGTATCCACTGACCTGGAGCATCAGTTCGGCGATCTTCCTTGTACTGTTCCTGCGCGGAAAGTGGGTCTACGGTTTTGAGAAAAGGAAGGATTGACGCGGACAGGCGGAAGTGTTAAACTGAAAAGCGAAAAAGATCGTTGTAACCGTTCGGCCAGCTGAACCGTTACAGATCGTTACATACAATCGAAAAAACCAGGGAGCTCGTGGAGCGGGCTGAGAGGAAGTGATCAACTTCGACCTGTATCACCTGATTTGGGTAATGCCAACGTAGGGAAGTGTTCATAAAAAACGGCAAGCATTGACGATATTGTATGCAGCAGCCTCTGTTCCTTCCCGGAGCGGAGGCTGTTTCTGATTAGACAGGGAGGTTCAGATCAATTCCAGATTCCCGGTTTCCGGCTTCCGGAAAACAGAAAGGACGAGGATGGATATGGATTACACGACACAGATGGACGCAGCCAGAAAAGGCATTGTCACAAAAGAGATGGAGCGTGTCGCTCAGAAGGAGCAGATGGATGTGGAAAAGCTGAGAGGACTTGTGGCGGAAGGCAAGGTCGCGATCCCGGCAAACAAGCTGCATACCTGTCTGGACGTCAACGGCATCGGTTCCATGCTGAAGACGAAGATCAACGTAAATCTGGGAACTTCCAGAGACTGGAAGGATATGGACATGGAGATGGAGAAGGTCAACGACGCGGTAAAGATGGGCGCGGAGTCCATTATGGACCTGAGTTCCTTCGGCGATACTCAGAAGTTCCGCAGGAAGCTGACCGCAGAGTGTCCGGCGATCATCGGAACTGTGCCGATCTATGACGCAGTCGTTTACTATCATAAACCGCTTCGGGAGATCACCTCTGAGGAATGGATCAGGATCGTGGAGATGCATGCAAAAGACGGCGTGGACTTTATGACCATCCATGTGGGGATCAACAGACGGACTGCCCAGCGGTTCAAAGAGGCGAAGCGTCTGACCAATATCGTGTCCCGCGGCGGTTCCATCATCTTTGCCTGGATGGAGATGACAGGGGAGGAGAATCCGTTCTATGAGCACTACGACAGAATTCTGGAAATCTGCCGGGAGTACGATGTGACCCTGAGCCTTGGTGACGCCTGCCGTCCGGGCTGCCTTGCGGATGCGGGAGATATCTCACAGATTGAGGAACTGGTGACTCTTGGAGAGCTGACACGAAGAGCATGGGAAAAAGACGTACAGGTGATCATTGAAGGACCGGGCCATATGCCTCTGAACCAGATCGAGGCAAATATGAAGATCCAGCAGACCATCTGCCAGGGCGCTCCGTTCTATGTCCTTGGCCCTCTGGTGACCGACGTGGCACCGGGATATGACCACATTACGGCGGCAATCGGCGGAGCCATCGCGGCGGCCAGCGGTGCAGCGTTCCTCTGCTATGTGACGCCGGCAGAGCATCTGCGTCTTCCGGATGTCAATGATGTGAAGGAGGGAATCATCGCTTCCAAGATCGCGGCACATGCGGCGGATATCGCCAAGGGAATTCCCCATGCGGCTGACTGGGATCGGGAGATGAGCACAGCGAGAAAGAATCTGGACTGGGAGGAAATGTTCCGGCTGTGCATCGATCCGGAGAAAGCACGCAGATACAGGGAAGAGGCAAAACCGGAGAAAGAAGATACCTGCAGCATGTGCGGAAACTTCTGCGCGGTCAAGAATATGAACCGGATCCTGGACGGCGAGATCGTCAGCATTTTTGACGAGTGATCCGTGCCGGAAACTTTCGTGAAAAAATTTTTATATGATCGCTGAATGATTTTAAGGATCAGTATCAGAAGGAAGATATGACAATGAATATGGAAAGAAAGAAGATGAGGACGGCACTGACCATTGCCGGAAGTGATTCCAGCGGAGGCGCGGGGATTCAGGCAGATATCAAGACCATGACGGTCAATGGAGTCTATGCCATGAGTGCGGTCACAGCCATGACCGCACAGAATACGGTTGGTGTGAAAGCAATTATGGAGGCGTCGCCGGAGTTTCTGGAAGAACAGCTGGACTGTATCTTCACCGATATCCGTCCGGACGCGGTGAAGATCGGTATGCTCTCTTCCGCAGCCCTGATGCGGACAGTGGCACGGAAACTGAAGGAGTACCATGCGGAAAATATCGTTGTGGACCCTGTGATGGTGTCCACCAGCGGTTCCAGGCTGATGGCAGAGGAAGCGGTGCAGGTGATGAAAGAAGAGATCTGTCCGCTGGCGGATGTGATCACGCCGAACCTGCCGGAAGCGGAAGTGCTTGTGGGAAGAACAATCGTGACGGAGCAGGAGATGGAGGAAGCCGCAGCCGAGATCAGCAGCGTCTGCGGGACGGCGGTACTGCTGAAAGGCGGCCATCAGAGGAACGATGCCAACGACCTTCTGTGCCAGAACGGTTCTCTGCGGTGGTTCCGCGGGAAAAGGATTGACAATCCAAACACCCATGGAACCGGCTGTACCCTGTCCAGCGCCATCGCCGCGAATCTTGCCAAGGGATTTTCCCTGGAAGAATCGGTGGAACGGGCAAAAGAATACCTGTCCGGCGCTCTGGCGGATATGCTGGATCTCGGCAATGGCAGCGGTCCGATGAACCATGGGTTTGCTCTGAAAGAGGAATATCGCAAGGTGAAGGCTTGAAAGTGAACTTCCAAGTCTTCCTGAATGACGCAGAAGGTGCGTCAGATGGAGGAAACAATGAAGAAATATACAATGCAAAGAATGACACTGCTTGCCATGCTGGTGGCGCTGGGCGTTGTGATCTCTCCGATCCTGCGGGTGGAAGGCATGTGTCCGATGGCACATTTTATCAATATTGTCTGTTCTGTGCTCCTTGGACCCTGGTATTCACTGCTCTGCGCAGTGCTGATCGGAATCCTGAGAATGGCGTTTATGGGAATCCCGCCCCTTGCTCTGACGGGAGCCGTTTTCGGAGCGTTTTTGTCGGGCGTTCTGTACCGGATCTCCAAAGGAAGAATGATCTATGCGGTGGTCGGTGAGGTGATCGGAACCGGAATCATCGGGGCGATCGTCTCTTATCCGGTGATGGCAGGCCTGATGGGACGTACCGGCCTTTCCTGGCTGTTTTATGTGCCGAGTTTTATCTGCGGCACCCTGATCGGAGGAAGCATAGCGTTCCTGTTCCTGAAATATCTGAATCAGGCGAAGATCCTTGCGAAGCTGCAGGCGTCTCTTGGCGCTTCGGTGACGGAACAGCCGGAGAACAGCGCGGCGGACTCTATCGGAATCGCAGTGCTGGGAATCCTGGTTTTTCTTGCGGTGTATGTGGTGATGAAGAATTTCCTGCATATGACCGGCGAACTGACGATTGGAATTCCGGCGGCGGCATTCCTGCTGGTGGAACTGGTGGCTGCTGTGTACTTCCATGTGGCGCGGGACAGCCGCCGCAAAGGAAAAGAAGCGCGGGAGTAAGGACAGAATGAGCAGTAAGAGAAATGAAACAACAGATGATATCTGGAGAAAAGCAGAACGGATCATGGAAGCGGTGCCGAAAAAGGCGCCGCTGATCCATTGTATCACCAATCCGATCTCCATCCATGACTGTGCCAATGTGATCCTGGCAGCCGGCGGAAGGCCCATCATGGCGGAACATCCGGAGGAAGTGCGGGAGATCACGGCTTCTGCCGGCGCGCTTGGGCTGAACCTGGGCAATATCACCGACGCAAGGCGTACCTCGGTATTGCTGTCCGGAGAAGAGGCGGTCAGGCGCAGGATCCCGGTGATCCTGGATCTGGTGGGAATCGGCTGCAGCGGGCTGCGAAGGACCATAGTACGGGAGTTTCTGGAAACGAGGGAACGTTGCGCCGGAGAAAACGAAGCGCCGGCCCCGTTGGTATTGAAGGGCAATCTGTCGGAGATCCGGGTGCTTGCCGGTATGGAACTGGGACAGGAGCTGAAAGTCAGCGGTGTGGACGCAAGGCCGCAGGATGTGGTCAATGATGCCACAAGAGACGGGATTGCCTGGGAGATCCGCAGCCTGGCACGGAGGTATGGAGCGGTTGTGATGGCCACCGGAAAAACGGATGTGATCGCCGATGAGGAGCAGGTTTACCTGGTGGAGAATGGATGTGAACGGATGGCGTCGATCACCGGAACCGGCTGTATGGTGACGGCGCTTACCGCAGCGTGGCTCAGCGAAGGGGAACTCCTGCCGGGAGCGCTCCTTGGCGCTGTGATGTATGGAATCTGCGGAGAACTTGCCGCCCGGGACTGGAAGGGAACCGGGACGTATCAGGTGCGGCTGATGGATGAATTGTCGGAGTGTACCTGGGAGAAGATCAAAACCTGCAGGAAGGTGAGTGTGTGGGAGGAGTGTAACAATGAACGGAACAGTCAGTGAAAGGGCGCGTCTGGATACGACGCTGTATCTTGTGACGGACAGCAGCTATCACACGGAGGAATCCTTTTTCCGGACGGTGGAAGCTGCGCTGCAGGGAGGCGTGACGCTTCTGCAGCTGAGAGAGAAAGACAAAAGCGCCAGAGAATATATGGAACTGGCGGGAAAGGTGAAGAAGATCGCCGACCGGTACGGCGTGCCGCTTCTGATCGACGACCGGGTGGATGTGGCTGCGGCTGTGGATGCCGCCGGCGTCCATGTGGGACAGAGCGATATTCCCGTTGCGGCGGCACGAAAAATCCTTGGCCCGGACAAGATCGTCGGCGCCACGGCAAAAACCGTGGAACAGGCAAAAGAGGCATGGGAACAGGGAGCAGATTACCTGGGTGTCGGCGCGATCTATCCGACGACCACGAAAGTAAAGACAATCTTGACGAAAGTTTCCACGCTGAAGGAAATCTGTGAGGCGGTCCCGATCCCCGTAAACGCCATCGGAGGGCTGAATGCCGGAAACGTGGATGTGCTTGAGGGTGCGGGGATTGCGGGAATCTGTGTGGTGAGCGCGATTATGAAGGCGGAAGATCCGAAGGAGACCGCCGAGGTTCTGAAAACACTGGCGGAAAAGCTGAAAGGGTAAAACCTGCAGCTTTTCCGCCGGCGAATCGGTTACGAAACGTTATACGTCTGCAAACAGGGAGGCTGTGATCTCACGGTAAACGGTGAGTTTCTGAGCCTTCCTGATTTTTTTTAATTCTTTTTCTTTTCCAGGAAAATTCTTTCCAAAATATGCCCAGAATTCTTTCATTTTAAATAGTACATTTCGCTCTCCTGAAATTGACCCGCAGTATCCGTCCAGCAGCTGGCCGTGGAATTCTTCCAGCTGTGCCATTTCTGCCGGAGCCGCGCCGCGCACCCGGCAGACGAGATCCGGCGTTTCCAGAAGTCCGCGGCCGATCATCACCGCCTTTGTCTTTGGAAACCGCCGTTCCAGATCACGGATATCCTCCGGGGTTTTCAGGTCTCCGTTGAAGCAGAGAGGAAGCGGGGTATGGGAACAGGCATATTCGTAGGTTTCCATATGGGGAGTATTCTTATAAAAATCCGCGCGCAGCCGGGGGTGGATGATCAGTTCGCTGAGAGGATAGGCGCTGAAAATTTCCAGAAGCCGCGGCCATTCTTCCGCCGCTTCCCATCCGATCCTGGTTTTGACCGAAAACTTCAGATGCTGATGTTCAAAACCGCTGCAGACTTCAAAGAGAAACCGGTCCAGAGCGTCGGGATCTGTGAGAAATCCGGAACCTTTGCCGCGGGTCACCACGGTACCGGAGGGACAGCCAAGGTTCAGATTGATCTCCTGGTATCCATAGCGGGCAAGGGCGGCGGATAACCGGAGAAAGTCCTCGGAGCGGTTGGTGAGGATCTGTGGGATCAGCGTGTAACCCTGATTATGTTCCGGGAGAATGTCGTTCTTTTCCCGGGTGTCAAAGTCCCGGTTCTGGTGAGGAACCAGAAAAGGGGAGTAGTAACGGTCTGTCCCGGGAAAACAGGAGGCGTGGGCATTGCGGTAAATATATCCGGTGATTCCTTCCAGAGGAGCAAAGTAATATTCCATGATCAGTCAACCTTTCTGCCGGACTTTCGACCTGCCCGGCACGTCTATTTTATCACATTTAAGTTCCGATTGTAACTTTCTGCGAAATGTGTTACCCTCAAAGTACAGAAAATCAAAAATTCTGAACATGATAGCAGGAGACAGAAATACGATGAAAAGTAATGAATTGCTGATGATTTACGGCACAGAGTATAAAGAAATGGCAAAGCAGCTTCTGGAGGCCGCCGACCTGGCGGGGAGGATTCCGGATGCCGGCAGCAGGATCGGCCTGAAGCCAAACCTTGTATCTCCCAGCGAGGCCTCCTGGGGAGCGACCACCCATCCGGAGATCGTGGCAGGCACGATCGAATACCTGAAAGAGCACGGCTTTGACAATCTTGTGATACTGGAAGGTTCCTGGGTGGGAGATAAGACCGCAGAGGCCTTTGAGGTCTGCGGTTACGATCGGCTGGTCCGGGAATATGGCGTGGAATTTATTGATACGCAGAAAGACAGTTTTCACACGAAGGATTGTGCGGGCATGGATCTGGAGATCTGCGACAGTGTGGAACATCTGGATTTTCTCATCAATCTTCCAGTGTTGAAAGGACACTGTCAGACAAAGATCACCTGTGCCCTGAAGAACATGAAGGGTCTGATCCCGAACCGGGAAAAACGCCATTTCCATGGAATGGGACTGCACCGCCCGATCGCTCATCTGAACGTGGGGATCCGTCAGGATTTTATCCTTGTGGATAATATCTGCGGTGATCTGGACTTTGAGGACGGAGGAAATCCTGTGGTGATGAACCGTCTGATCGCGGCAGTGGACCCGGTATTCTGTGATGCCTATGTCTGCCGGATGCTGCATTATGAGACGGAGGAAGTTCCCTATGTTCGTATGGCGGAGGAACTGGGTGTGGGAAGCGCCGATCTCTCCAGGCTGGAGATACGGGCGCTGAATGAGCCGGAGCAGGAAACCGTGGTGCCTGGAGAACGTAAGATCGTGGAACTTCAGGATGCGGTGGAGGAAGTGGAATCCTGCAGCGCCTGCTACGGATATCTGATCCCGGCGCTGGACCGGCTGAAGCAGGAAGGACTGCTGGAACAACTGGATACCCGTATTGCCATCGGGCAGGGATATCAGCAGAAGACCGGGCATCTGGGCATCGGCCGATGCACCAGCTGTTTTGAACATTCCCTGAAAGGCTGCCCGCCGACGGAAGAACAGATGTATGAATTTTTGAAAGACTATATTCTCTCTCCGGAGCAGGAGTGAGTCGTAGCAGTTCCGCGGCGGAACGGCGACAGGGCATGGTTACCTGAAAGTGACTGCTTTACATAAGAGACAAAATGAAGTAAAGTAGGAACGTGCAGCAACGGCAGAAACAAGAACTGTTCCGGCATCCGCCCATAAAAAATCGCTCTGCGATGGGGCGGATGCTCACAGACACTACGTTTTCATACGAACTGCGCAGACCTGGATGAACAGTGACATCTGAAACACACGTGAGAGAAAGGAAAAGATATGAAAAAGAGTTTGATATTTTTAACGGCACTGGCAGCAGCGGCAGCGATCATGACCGGTTGCTCCGGCAAAGGGAGTTCTTCCGAAGCAGGCAGAGACAGCCAGGAGCAGGAAGTGCTCACCGTTGCCATGGAATTGGCTTATCCGCCTTTTGAGACAAAGGACGAGCAGGGAAATCCAAGCGGCGTCAGCGTGGATTTTATGAAGGATTTCGGAGAATCCATCGGCAAGGAAATCCGCATTGAAAATATTTCTTTCGACGGTCTGATCCCGTCGCTGCAGACAGGAAAAGCGGACATGGTCATGTCCTCTATGACGATCACGGAAGAACGGAAGGAAACCGTAGATTTTTCCGAGCCATACGCAAATGCATTGCTGGCTGTCCTGACCAATAAGGATTCCCAGATCACCTCTGTGGACGACCTGAACCAGGAGGGAAAGAAGGTTGCGGTAAAGACCGGTTCCACCGGATATCTCTATGCGCAGGAGCATCTCAAGAATGCCGAGATCATTGCGCTTCAGGACGAGAGTGCATGTGTGATGGAGGTTTCCCAGGGTAAGGCGGACGGATTCATTTATGATCAGCTGACCATTTACCGGAACTGGCAGAACAACCTGGATACCACCAATGCGGTGTTCATTCCGTTCCAGGATGTGGAGCCATGGGGAATCGCTGTGAAGAAAGGCAATACGGAGCTGTTGGACCAGCTGAATGAATTTATTGAAACATACCGCGAGGACGGCGGGTTTGAGGAACTGACGGAGAAATATCTGTCGGAGGAGAAGGAGGCTTTCGACGAACTGGGCTTCCAATGGTTTTTTGACATGAGTACAGAAGAAGGCTGATCGCTGTCAGCCATGGTCTGCGGCTGATGCAGACAGGAGGTTAGGATGAAATGGAAAGAATTGTTTGTCAGTAAAAAGGGAGAGGAGGTTCCTCTTTGGAAAGCCGCTCTCAGTATGCTGCTTACCTGTGTGCTGGTGGTGCTGTTTTTCTGGGTTTCGCTGATCCGGATTGATTATGCGGCGGATTTTTCTTTTCTGCCGGATTTCCGTCAGAGGATCTGGAGCGGCTTTTGGATGACGGTGCTGATCAGCGTGGCAAGTATGCTGCTCAGCCTGGCGCTGGGTATTCTCAGCGCGGCAGGACGGGGCTGCCGGATCCTGGTGCTGCGGTATCTGTGCAGCCTCTATGTGACATTTATCCGGGGAACGCCCCTGATCATGCAGATCTATCTGTTCTATTATATTGTCGGTACTGCGTGGGGGATCGAAAACCGCTTTGCGGCGGGAGTTCTTATTCTGTCCGTATTTGAGGGGGCATATATTTCTGAAATTATTCGGGGAAGCCTGCTGTCTATGGACGAATCACAGCTGGAGGCGGCGCGTGCCGTTGGATTTACCAAAAAGCAGACACTGCGTTATGTGATCCTTCCGCAGATGGTCGCAAGGACACTGCCGGCGCTGACCGGGCAGTTCGCGTCTGTGATCAAGGATTCGTCGCTGCTGTCGATGATTTCTGTCATCGAGCTGACCCAGGCGATGCGGGAGATCAGCGCGGGAAACCTGAAGCTGGTGGAGAGCTATCTGTTTCTGGGCGTGCTGTACCTGGTGCTGACGCTTCCGGTGGCATTTATCAGTAAACGGCTGGAAAGGAGATTCCAATATGAAGCTTGAATTTCACGGGTTGTCGAAACAGTTTGACCAGGGCAGGGTGATCCTTCAGCCGATGGATTTCTGTGATGAGGTACATACCCTTGCGATTATCGGACCATCCGGCGGAGGAAAATCCACGCTGCTGCGTATCATCGGCGGTCTGCTGCCGCCGTCTTCCGGGACGCTTTCCATTAACGGGGAGGAACTTCCCAAAGAGGAAGAAGGGCTGCAAAAATACCGAAAGAAACTGGGATTTGTATTCCAGCAGGGCGGCTTGTTCCGCCATCTGAGCGCAAGAGAAAATATTGTTCTGCCTTTGACCAAGGTCCACGGGTACAGCGAGACGGAGGCAGGGGAGCGTGCCGATGAACTGCTGGAACGGTTCGGCCTGGGAGACGATGGACATAAAAAGCCGGCGGCGCTTTCCGGAGGGCAGCAGCAGAGAGTTGCAATCGCAAGGGCGATCGCGGCAAAGCCGGGAATCCTGCTTCTGGATGAACCGACCAGCGCCCTGGATCCGGAATATACGACGGAAGTGCTGGATATCGTCAACGAGCTGAAGGAGGAAGGACTGGATTTCATCATCGTGACCCATGAGATGGGATTTGCCCGCCATGCCTGTGAGAAGGCGGCTTTTCTGTGCGAGGGAAAGCTGATGGAATACGGTTCCAGCAGCGAAATCTTTGATGCGCCGAAAAGTGTGCAGCTGAAAAATTTCCTTGGACGGCTGCTGGAATGGAATATGTGATGGGAAGGAATATGTGATGGGAATGGGAATGATGGTGAATCTTATCATGCTGGGCGGTACGTATCCGATCGTGCTTATCATGTATGTGTTTATGAAGCTTGAGATCGGAGACAAAAAGAAGACGGTTCTTGGGATTGCAGTTCCGGAAGAATTCCGGAAAGATCCGCAGGTACTGGAGATCTGCGGGCAGTTCCGCAAAAGTATGAAGCTGGGACTGATCGTGATGCTGATCTTTCCGGCGGCCTTTTTCTGGATGCCCTGGTTTACTTTTTATATCACCGGATATCTGATCTGGGTGTATCTGATGATAGGTGTGGAACTGTATCCGATGGCCAAGTATGGGGAGAAGATCAAAGAACTGAAGCGGAAACGTGGATGGGGATGTGACGGAGGGGAGGAAAGCACGGTGGATTTTTCTATCGCCGCACAGCCTGTTCACGCTGCCAAAAAAGGTTTGCTGGCAGTTTTGTGTGTGCTCAGTCTTCCGCCGATCCTCTGGGAATTGGTGTGCCAGCCGGAGCAGGACCTGAAATGGGCGTATACCCTGCTCCTCGTATTGATGGCGAGTATTGTCTGGCTGCTCGCTGGGATCCTGGTCTGGATGGATCGGCAGAAATCGGAAATCATCAGCAGAGACAGGGATGTAAACCTGGATTTCAACCGGAGAAAAAAGCGGATGCGCGCCAGTGCATGGACCTGGGCGGCCGGATGGAGTGTGCTGCTGGTCTGGCTGACGGCCTTTGCGCTCCATGACCGTCTGGGAGGAATGATCGCATATACGATCGAAGTCGCAGTGTATACCGCTGCGGTCTGCTGGCTGATGATCCGCTGTGAGTGGAGGATCCTGCGGATGCGCAGGGAGATGACGACCACATTGGAGGGTTATGACAGCGATGAAACACATTGGTATTTCGGCGCGCTTGTGTACTATAATCCCAATGACAGACACGCGTTTGTGGAAAACAGAGTGGGAACCGGTGCTACGATGAATCTGGCATCGACAGGGGGAAAAGTAACGGTCGCACTGACGGTGCTCCTGCTGCTTGGGTTCCTGATCGGAGTGCCGATTCTGGTGGGAAGAGATGAATTTACCCCGGTGAGCCTGGTCGTTGAGGATGGGACGATCAAATCGATCCATACCGGGACGGAATATGAGATATCTGAGCAGGATATCGCATCGGCTGTCCTTTTGGAAGAGCTTCCGGATGTGTCCAGAAAGAACGGAACGGGACTGCCGAATCTCTCCAAGGGACGTTATAAGATCGAGGGACACGGAAATGGCTACCTCTGCCTGAATCCACAGAATGAAGTGTTCCTGATGGTCGAAACCCGGGAAGGGCAGACGTATCTGTTCAGCGATGCCACGGACGAAGGAACCGTGGCTGCATATGAAGCACTGAACGGGAACTAACAGTTCGGATCAGGCGTACGAAAAACTCCCTGATCGTGTGGCAGGTGTCCGCTGTATACGGATGCCACACGATCAGGGAGTTTTTCTGCTTTCTGGTACCGAAACAGAACATACAATCTTGACAGTCAGAGAAAAGAAAGGTAAGATGAGTAAAATTCAGAAACTATCGGAAAAGTGATGGAGAGACAGGGGTAAAAAGTATGAAGTGTAGAAAAGCAGGAGGATGGGCGGCGCTGCTGGCGGCGGCTGTGCTCTGGGGATGTTCCGGCGAAGGGACGCTGCCGGAGGCCGCCAGGGAGCAGATTGAGAGCACCGGGCAGCAGCTGCAGGAAGCAGGAGAACAGATCCAGAATCATATAGAGCCGGAATACCAGCAGGAGGCGGTTGCTCAGGAGGATTTGGAGCAGAGGTATTATTACAGTCTTCTGGACGAGGAATCCCGTCAGATTTACCGGGAACTGGTGCAGGGGATGAGAGACGGGGAGGAAACGATCGTCACCCACGGCAGCGATCCGGAGAAGGTCAATGAAATCTGTTCCTGGGTCTATATGGATTATCCTGAATTTTTCTGGTTCAGCGGAACGGTGGAAACCACCGGATATACGGGTCTGTCTGCCAGATGTGAAGTACGCCCGGAATATACCTGCACAGCGGAGGAGCGGGCAGCCAGACAGCAGCAGATCGACGCGTCGGCGGGACAGTGTCTGGCCGGTATTCCGGCGGATGGCAGTACCTATGAAAAAATCCGGTATCTTTACACCTGGCTGGTGGAGCAGACCGAGTATGTGGCGGATGCTCCGGAGAATCAGAATATTTACAGCGTGTTCGGCAATCATCAGTCCGTGTGCGCCGGTTATTCCCGTGCCTTCCAGTATCTGGCGAATCAGGCGGGAATCTTTAACATTTATGTGACCGGAACGGTGAACCAGGGGGAAAGCCATGCGTGGAACATCGTGGAGTGTGACGGTTCCTATTATAACGTGGACGTGACCTTTGGGGATCCGGTCTTTTTGCAGAGCGAATCACAGGAAACAGGAACCGGAGACAGCCACAACCGGACGTTTTATGACTACCTCTGTGTCTCAGACGCAGAATTCCGGAGAAATCATACGCCGGATGCCGGTCTGACCCTTCCGGCATGTGAGTCGGAGGCGCTGGAATACTACCGGATGAACGGCCGGTACTTTGAAGAGGCATCGGAAAGTGAGATGCTTGCTCTGATGCAGCAGGATATCCAGCGGCAGGACGGCTGGTCTGATTTCAAGTATGCCAGTGAGACGGCTTATCAGGAGGCACTGGGATTTCTTCCGCAGGTCATGGAGGAGGCGGCCTATTATCTGTGCAGTTATTATAATCTGCCCCAGACCGTCTATCAGTACAGCCAGGACCCGCAGAGCCTGAGGATCAGTGTGTATTGGGAGCATTCGTAACCTATGATTCTTCGTAAAAGAATTGCATTTTTCCCCAGATTTCGCTATACTTATGTTTGAAAATTTTGACCATATGGGGGAAAACAGATGTTAACCGTAATGAAATTTGGCGGAAGTTCCGTAGCGGATCTTGAAAAGATCCGGAATGTGGCGAAACGCTGTATCGAAAAGAAAAATCAGGGCAGTCAGGTCGTCGTCGTTCTCTCGGCAATGGGAAAAACGACCGATGGGCTGATTCAGATGGCGAAGGAGATTACTCCCAATCCCTCCCGCAGGGAGATGGATATGCTTCTGTCCACCGGCGAACAGGTTTCCGTATCCCTGATGACCATGACACTGCTCTCCATGGGAGTTTCTGCAGTGTCTCTGAATGCATGGCAGGTTCCGATGCATACGACTTCCGATTATCAGAATGCTAAGCTGAAACGGATCCGTACCGAAAGGATCCGGAAAGAACTGGAAGACAACAAGATCGTAGTGATCACCGGATTCCAGGGCATCAACAAATATGAGGATGTGACAACGCTGGGCCGCGGAGGCTCGGATACAACGGCGGTTGCGCTGGCGGCGGAGCTGCATGCGGATGTCTGCGAAATCTATACGGATGTGGATGGTGTTTACACCGCAGATCCGCGGATTGTGCCCAAGGCAAGGAAGATGGAGGAAGTAACCTACGATGAAATGCTGGAGCTTGCCTCTCTTGGCGCAAAGGTACTGCACAGCCGTTGCGTGGAGATCGCGAAGAAGTATGGGGTTGAGCTGCTGGTGTGCTCAAGTATGAATGAAAATCCGGGAACACTTGTAAGGGAGAATCAGAAGATGGAAAAAATGTTAATCAGCGGTGTGGCAGCCGATAAAAACGTAGCCAGAGTAAGAGTCGCAGGACTTGTCAACGATGCGGACAGCACATTTCGTCTGCTGAACGTGCTGGATCAGCACAATATCAATATCGACGTCATGATCCAGCCCATCGGCAAAGACGGCACCAAAGCGATCACATTTACCGTTGCGCGTACAGATCTGGCACGGGTGCTGGACATCCTGAAAGAAAACATGGAAACGCTTGGGATTGCGAAACTGACTTACGATGAGAAGGTAGCAAAAGTATCCGTCGTAGGAGCAGGAATCCGTTCTCATTCCGGAGTTGCCGCGAAAATGTTCGGGGCATTGGCAAATGTGGGAATCAACACGGAGATGGTGACTACTTCGGAAATCCGCATTACCGCTCTGGTAAAGGAGGAACAGGCGGATAGCGCAATGCGCGCGATCCACGAAACATTTATTGAATAATCGAACCTGAAAAAGGACACCTGGAAAAGCACGATTTTTTCTGCTGTGACATATGATAAAGATAAATCCCCTTTTTGAGGTGCACATCCATGGAACCATTCCAGAAGCCTCTTACCACAGCAGAAGAAAAAGCATACCTGGAGGCGTATCAAAAGGGCGATGAAAAGGCGAAGGATATTCTGATCGAGCGGAACCTGCGGCTGGTGGCACATGTGGTAAAAAAATACCAGGGGATCCATGAGGATCTGGATGATCTTCTGTCCATCGGAACCATCGGGCTGATCAAGGCGGTGACCACCTTTGATCAGAAAAAAGGAAATCGGCTGGCTTCCTATGCAGCCAGGTGTATCCACAATGAACTGCTGATGTATCTGCGGGCGAAGAAAAAAACTTCCCGCGAAATTTCTCTCTATGAGCCGATCGGAACGGACAAAGAGGGAAATGAGATTCATCTTCTGGATATCATAGAAAGCAGCGGTGAGGATACCGCTGATTCTTATACAAAAAAGGAAGACTGTCAGCGGCTTTATCAGTATTTCCATTCTGTGCTCAGCGAGAAGGAAAAAGAAGTGCTGATCCTGCGGTACGGGCTGTTTGGTGAGGAAGCGGGCACCCAGAGAAGCATCGCTGCCCGTCTGGGGATCAGCCGCTCCTATGTGTCCAGGATCGAGAAAAACGCAGTGGAAAAACTCAGAGGATGTTTCAGGTGACCGTTCGGATCGCCTTTCTTCTATTATTTATGATACCATTGTGAACAGGGCGTGCGGAACTGTTGCCAGCACGCCCCGTTTTTATCTTCCAAAAAGAACGATTCTTCCAGACGGTTTTCTATGTAAAAGAAAGAAAAAATTTTTCAGCGTTTTTCTGAAAAGATTCTGAAAGTTTTCCAAAAGATATGTGAAATTCTTTCCGGATGGTGAAAAACGGTGAGATCTTTATTGACAAGGTCTTTGGAAGAAAGCTATACTGATAAAAATATCAATCTGTCCTGACAGAACAGTTCTGTTCTGTATTTCCATTTTTAAAATCAAAAAAGTCAATCGAAAAGAGCAAAGGAGGAATGGCATGTTTTGCCGTGTATGGTCCATGGTGATCCATGGGGTGGAGGCAGTCCCCGTCCGTGTGGAGGCGGATGTCAGTGACGGGATGCCGATGTTTACAATTGTTGGTTATGTAAGTGCACAGGTGCGGGAGGCACAGGACCGGGTACGGACAGCGCTTCGGAATCTTGGAATTGTTCTGCCGCCGAAAAGAATTGTGATCAATCTTGCACCGGCAAATATCCGAAAAGACGGACCGAGGTTTGATCTGCCGATCGCGGCGGCGGTTTTGCTGGCAATCGGAAGGATTCCTCCGCGGAGTCTTGAAAACACGATGCTGATCGGCGAGCTTGGACTGAACGGGGATGTTCAGGCTGTGACGGGCGTACTTTCTTCGGTGCTGGAGGCGCGGAAGATCGGCATCAGAAGCTGCATTCTTCCAAGCGCCAATCTGCCGGAGGGAAAGCAGGCAGAATTGGAAGAAACATGGGGGATCTCCAGTCTGAAAGAATTGCTGGCTTACTGCTGCGGAGAACGACCGGAAGAAGGGTCACGGCAGCAGGGACTTCACGGAACGGCAGAAGCTGCGGAAGAGGAGCAGAAAACAGCAGGACTGGCGCAGGCGGGCTTATCAGAATATGGGGATTTCGACGAGATCCTTGGACAGGAGGGAGTAAAGCGGGCGGCACTGATTGCGGCCAGCGGATTTCATAATCTGCTTCTGTTTGGTCCGCCGGGAAGCGGAAAATCCATGGCCGCCCGGCGGATTCCGACCATCCTGCCGCCGATGACAAGAGCGGAACAGCTGGAAGTGACGCGGCTGTACAGCATTGCGGGACTTTTGCCGTCCGGTCAGTCACTGATATGGAACCGGCCGTTCCGTGCGCCCCATCACAGCATCACGGCACAGGCATTGGTAGGCGGCGGACGCTATCCGTCACCAGGGGAGATCACGCTGGCACACAGAGGTGTGCTGTTTCTGGATGAACTTCCGGAAATGTCCCGGAGGGTGTTGGAACTCCTTCGGCAGCCGCTGGAAGAGCATCAGATCCTGATCTCCCGGCAGGAGGGAACGTATCTGTTTCCTTCGTCTTTTGTTCTGGTGGCGGCGATGAATCCATGTCCCTGCGGATATTATCCGGACCGTGAACGCTGCCACTGTTCGGAAACGGACATTGCCAGGTATCTTGGAACGCTCAGCCAGGCATTTCTGGACCGGATGGATCTGTGCACGGAAGTTCCTGCAGTCAGCTATGAGACGCTGGCGCCGGAGGATGGAAAGAGAAGGGCAGAAAGGAGCAGCTCTGCCCGTATGCGGCAGATCGTCGCAAGGGCAAGGGAGGTTCAGCTGGACCGATACCGGGAAAGCGGACAGCAGTTTAACAGTGAACTGAAGCCGGGACAGATCGGAAAGTTCTGCCCCCTGACACCGGAGGCTTCCAGGATGCTGGAACAGGCGTATACGGCGCTGAGGCTGAGTGCGCGGGGCTATCACAGGATCCTGAAAGTCGCCCGTACGATCGCGGATATGGAGCCGTGTGAGACGATAAATACCACCCATGTGGGTGAGGCGCTGTGCTGCCGGAGCCTGGATAAAAAAATCTGGAGGGTATAAATAAATGGAACAGGTTGTATATTATCACAAAAGAGACAAGGCATATCCGGAGAGAATGAGGCCATATCCGGATATGCCCGAGGGAATTTATACAAAAGGCAGGCTTCCCTCGGAGGGAGCGCCTTCGGCAGCCATTGTGGGCGCCCGCGCCTGCAGTGCTTACGGCAGGGCACAGGCGAGGCGATATGCCCGGGAGTTGGCGGCGGCAGGGGTACAGATCGTCAGCGGGCTTGCCAGCGGGGTTGATGCGGCGGCCCACGAAGGAGCACTGGAAGGCGGAGGAGTTACCTTTGCGGTACTTGGCTGCGGGGTGGATATCTGTTATCCGAAAGAAAATTATCCGCTGATGCGGCGGATGCTGGAACACGGCGGAGGGATACTCTCTGAATTTGCACCGGGGGAGGAACCGGTGGCATGGCATTTTCCTCAGAGAAACCGGATCATCAGTGCGCTGGCGGATCTGGTACTGGTGGTGGAGGCGCGGAAACGGAGCGGTTCGCTGATCACAGCGGATTATGCGCTGGAACAGGGGAAAAGTGTCTATGCTGTTCCAGGGAGAGTGAACGATCCTCTGAGCGAGGGCTGCAACAGGTTGATCGCCCAGGGAGCAGGGATTGCTGTGGAACCGTCCATACTGATGGAAGAACTGGGGATTTCTGCGGATCATAAAACTCCCGGAAACGGAAAGCGGAAGCTGGACAAGGAAGAACAGAAGATGATCGGCGAGATGAGAAAAGGCAGCCATACACTGGAAGAACTTCATCAGGCGACAGGATACCCCATTCCGGAACTTTCGGCGCTGCTGGTGCGGATGCAGCTGGATGGCCTGATTGTCGAGGAGGGGAAAAATATCTATTTTTACAGAGAATAACGGATCATATTTTGTCAAAAATTAGACAAAAACCGCAGCTTCCGCGGGTAGAAAGAAAAAATTAAAAGAAAAGGGTCTTGCCAGAAAAAACTTTTTGGTGTATATTAACCCTCAGTATACTTGAGCGTGCATAAAGAATGTAAGAATGAATATTCATACACGCTTTCTGTGTACGGAGTGTAGCGAAAATCGGATAATTCAGGAGGCAATAAGGTGGCGAAATATCTTGTAATCGTGGAATCACCAGCAAAAGTGAAGACTGTCAAGAAATTTCTGGGCTCAAATTATGAAGTGGCAGCGTCCATGGGACATGTCCGTGATCTTCCAAAGAGCCGTCTTGGCATCGATGTGGAACACGATTTTGAACCGAAATATATTACAATTCGCGGAAAGGGAGATCTTCTCGCGTCTTTGAGAAAATCGGCAAAGAAAGCGGAAAAAGTATATCTGGCAACAGACCCGGACCGTGAGGGGGAAGCGATTTCCTGGCATTTGTCCAAAGCTCTGAACCTGGACGAGAAGAAAATGCGCAGGATCACATTTAATGAAATAACAAAAAGCGCGATCAAGGCTTCCATCAAAGAAGCAAGGGATATCGATATGAATCTGGTGGACGAACAACAGGCGCGCCGTTGCCTGGACCGTATGGTGGGCTACGAGATCAGTCCGGTTCTCTGGAAAAAGATCAAAAGAGGGCTGAGCGCCGGGCGGGTACAGTCTGTGGCGCTGCGCATCATAGCGGACCGGGAAGAGGAGATCAATGCATTTATCCCAACGGAATACTGGACGCTGGATGCTCACTTCGCGATCCCGAAGGAGAAAAAACCGCTGGTTGCAAAGTTCTATGGAAAAGAAGGAGAAAAATTTTCTATTTCCTCCGAGGACGAGCTGAATCAGATCCTGAAAGAGCTGGAGGGAGCCGAGTTTGTTGTTTCTGAGGTGAAAAAAGGAGAACGGAGCAAGAAGGCCCCGCTTCCGTTTACCACCAGTACGCTGCAGCAGGAGGCTTCCAAGGTGCTGAATTTTTCCACCCAGAAGACCATGCGCCTGGCGCAGCAGCTTTATGAAGGAATCGATATCAAAGGAAACGGAACTGTCGGTCTGATTTCTTATCTGCGTACAGATTCCACCCGTATTTCCGATGAGGCGGACGCTGCGGCAAGAAGCTATATCAGCGAACAGTACGGGCAGGAGTATGCGGCTGTGGGAGAGATTGGAAATAAAAATAAAATGGCGCAGGATGCCCATGAGGCGATCCGTCCCACCGATGTGACCCGCACACCGGTTCTGGTCAAGGAATCTCTGTCCAGAGACCAGTTCCGTCTGTATCAGCTGATCTGGAGACGGTTTGTGGCAAGCCGGATGAAACCGGCAGTCTATGAGACCACATCGGCGAAGATCACCGGAAACGGCTATCTGTTTACCGCCGCGTCCTCCCGGATAAAATTCGATGGATTCATGTCCGTCTATACACAGGAAGAGGATGAAAAAAAGGAAAACAATACCGTTGTGCGAGGGCTTGACACAGACACACCTCTGCAACTGGAAGAGTATGACAAACAGCAGCATTTTACACAGCCGCCCGCCCATTATACGGAGGCTTCTCTGGTAAAGACTATGGAAGAACTGGGAATCGGCCGGCCGAGTACCTATGCGCCGACGATCACGACGATCATCAACCGCCGCTATGTGGCGAAAGAAAACAAAAACCTGTATATGACCGAGCTGGGTGAAGTTGTCAACAATATGATGAAGCAGGCGTTCCCGAGCATTGTGGACGTAAATTTCACTGCCAATATGGAAGCGCTGTTGGATAAGATCGGCGACGGTACCATCCGCTGGAAGACAGTGGTTGAGAACTTCTGGCCGGATCTGGAAGAGGCGGTCAAGCAGGCGGAGAAAGAACTGGCGGAGGTTAAGGTAGAGGATGAAGTGACCGATGTGATCTGCGAGGTCTGTGGACGCAACATGGTGGTCAAATATGGTCCCCACGGAAAATTCCTGGCATGCCCAGGGTTCCCGGAGTGTAAAAATACCAAGCCGTATCTGGAAAAGATCGGCGTTCCGTGTCCGAAATGTGGAAAAGAAGTGATTCTGAAAAAGACCAAAAAGGGCAGGAAATATTACGGATGTGAAGACAATCCCAATTGCGATTTCATGTCCTGGCAGAGACCGTCAGCGAAAAAATGTCCGGTCTGCGGCGGATATATGCTGGAAAAAGGAAATAAACTGGTTTGTGCGGATGAACACTGCGGCTATGTAGAGGTGCGCAAAAAAGAAGAAGAGTAATTTTTTGTCTGTATTTCGGCTGCTGCCGGACTACAGACAGCCGGAGGATACGGATTTCGGCTGTTGACACGCCTGTGGACTTCATTTTTTTTCAAAATACTCCCATTTGTCTGAAAAATACATTGATTTTCGAACAATTCCATGCTAAAATGAGATTAACACAGAAAGAATGGGAATAATAAGAAAGGAGAAGAGAATGGGCGTACAATTACTCGATAAAACCAGAAAGATTAATAAGTTACTTCACAATAATCATTCCACAAAGGTGGTGTTCAATGATATCTGTGAAGTAATGATGGAAACGCTGGATTCCAACATTCTGGTAATCAGCAAAAAGGGCAAGGTGCTGGGCATCAGTCTGTGTCCTGGAGTGGAAGAGATCACAGAACTGATTGAGGATAAGGTAGGAGGCTATGTGGATAATCTGTTGAATGACCGTCTTCTGAGCGTCTTGTCCACCAAGGAAAATGTCAACCTGGAGACTCTTGGATTTGAACTTCCGGGAGTTTCAAAATACAATGCCATCATCTGTCCGATCGACATTGCCGGTGAGCGTCTCGGCACCGTATTTATGTACCGCGGCGAGCCTGCGTATGATATCGACGACATCATCGTCAGTGAATATGGAACCACTGTGGTAGGACTGGAAATGATGCGGTCCGTAAACGAAGAGAATGTGGAGGAAAACAGAAAAGTTCAGGTTGTAAAATCGGCTTTCAATACGCTCTCCTTCTCAGAACTTGAAGCGATCACACATATTTTCGAGGAACTGGACGGTGATGAGGGCATTCTGGTTGCCAGCAAGATTGCGGACCGTGTGGGAATTACCCGATCCGTCATTGTCAATGCGCTGCGCAAGTTTGAGAGCGCAGGCGTGATCGAATCCCGTTCCAGCGGAATGAAAGGTACTTACATCAAAGTGCTGAACGACTATATTTTTGATGAACTGGATGAGATCAAAGCGAGAAAGAATCTGAAAAACAAAGGAGAGGCTCAGAATTCCGGGGATACGGAGTGAGGAGACTTCTGAAAAACAAAAAGTATTCGGCAAAGGAAGCTGTCGTAAAATGAAGTGAAACACAGGATATGGAAACGGACAAGTTGTCCGGAAGAATATCCGGGAGCGGAGCGCATTTTACGGCAGCTTTTTTATTCGATCAAAAGAATTATAAACAGATTATTAAATCTCAAAAAAAGGGAAAAATGAGAAAACAGAAGAAAACAAAAGAAAACAAAAGAAAACAGAATAATAAGTGAGATATCACAAAAAAAATTAAAGTTGCGAAATGAAGCCAGAAACACTATAGTAAGAACCATCAAGTAGCACTCGACTGAAACGAGTGCTAATAATACAGAAAGCAAAGCTTAAAGGAGGCCATATAGAATGAGATTAGTACCATTGGGAGACAGAGTTGTATTAAAAGAGCTGAAAGCAGAAGAAACAACAAAATCCGGAATCGTTCTTCCGGGCCAGGCACAGGAGAAACCGCAGCAGGCAGAGGTTGTTGCCGTAGGACCTGGAACTGTAGAGGACGGAAAAGAAGTAAAGATGGAAGTTTCCGTTGGTGATCAGGTCATCTATTCCAAATATTCAGGAACAGATGTAAAGCTGGACGACGAAGAGTATATCATCGTAAAACAGAGTGACATTCTGGCAATCGTAAAATAAAGAAAAATATTCAGGAGGCAGATCAAAATGGCAAAAGAAATCAAATACGGAGCAGAAGCAAGAGCAGCACTGGAAAGAGGTGTGAACCAGCTGGCAGATACCGTTCGCGTAACCCTCGGACCGAAAGGAAGAAACGTAGTTCTTGACAAACAGTATGGAGCTCCGCTGATCACAAACGACGGTGTTACCATCGCAAAAGAGATTGAGCTGGCAGACGGCTTCGAAAACATGGGCGCACAGCTGATCAAGGAAGTGGCTTCCAAGACCAACGACGTAGCAGGTGACGGTACCACAACCGCAACCGTACTGGCACAGGCAATGGTACATGAAGGAATGAAGAACCTGGCAGCAGGCGCAAATCCGATCGTTCTGCGCAAGGGAATGAAGAAAGCAACCGATAAAGCAGTAGAGGTTCTGGCTTCCATGAGCCAGCCGGTAAACGGAAAAGAGCAGATTGCAAGAGTTGCAGCTGTATCCTCCGGTGACGAGCAGGTTGGACAGATGGTAGCAGACGCAATGGAGAAAGTTTCCAACGACGGCGTTATCACCATTGAGGAATCCAAGACCATGCAGACCGAGCTGGAACTGGTAGAAGGTATGCAGTTTGACCGCGGATACATTTCCGCTTACATGTGCACAGATATGGAGAAGATGGAGGCAACTCTGGATGATCCGTATATCCTGATCACAGATAAGAAGCTGTCCAACATTCAGGAGATCCTTCCGCTGCTGGAGCAGATCGTACAGACAGGCGCACGCCTTCTGATCATCGCAGAGGATGTTGAGGGCGAGGCTCTTCAGACCCTGGTTCTGAACAAACTGCGCGGAACATTCAACGTAGTTGCTGTCAAAGCTCCGGGATACGGCGACAGAAGAAAAGCAATGCTGGAAGACATCGCAGTTCTGACAGGCGGACAGGTGATCTCCGAGGAGGTTGGCCTGGAGCTGAAGAACGCTACGATGGATATGCTGGGACGTGCAAAATCCGTAAAAGTTCAGAAAGAGAACACAATCATCGTAGACGGATGCGGTGACAAAGAGGCAATCAAAGGAAGAATCGCTCAGATCCGTTCTCAGATCGAAGAGACAACTTCTGAGTTTGATAAAGAGAAATTACAGGAAAGACTTGCGAAAATGGCAGGCGGCGTAGCAGTGATCCGTGTAGGTGCCGCTACAGAGACAGAGATGAAAGAAGCAAAACTGCGTATGGAAGACGCGCTGAACGCTACAAGAGCGGCGGTGGAAGAAGGCATCATCGCAGGCGGCGGTTCTGCATATATCCATGCAACCAAGGAACTGGAATCTCTGGTAGATTCTCTGGATGGAGATGAAAAGACAGGTGCAAGAATTGTTAAAACAGCTCTGGAAGCTCCTCTGTTCCACATCGCAGCAAACGCAGGTCTGGAAGGTTCTGTCATCATCAACAAAGTAAAAGAATCCAAAGTTGGTGTTGGATTTGACGCATACAAAGAAGAGTATGTGGATATGATTCAGGCTGGAATCCTGGATCCGGTAAAAGTAACAAGAAGTGCTCTGCAGAACGCGACAAGCGTTGCAGCTACTCTGCTTACTACCGAGTCCGTAGTTTCCAACATCAA
>CABUPZ010000013.1 GCA_902493585.1 uncultured Fusicatenibacter sp.
CCCGCCACACCCATACGGAGAACTGCCACAAACAGCAGATCCAGACCAATATTTGCAAAGCAGCAGATGATCAGGTAATAGAGCGGTCTTTTCGAATCTCCGATGGCTCTCAGGATACCTGCGCCCATATTATACAGCAGGTTCGCAATCGTACCCGCAAAGAAAATACGGATATACAGCACCGCATAATCGATCACGTCCACAGGCGTCTGCATCACTTCCAGCATCGGCCGTGAAAACACAATACCGATGATCATCAGTCCGATGCCCGCCGCAATAGAAAAGGCAATGGACGTATGTACCGCCCAGTGTACTTTGTCCGCCTTCTTCGCTCCGTAAAACTGCGCGATAATAACGGTCGCACCGCTTGCAAGTCCCGTAAAGAATCCGATCAACAGATTGATGATCGTTCCCGTGGTTCCGCCGACCGCCGCCAGCGCCTGTTTTCCGACAAAGTGACCGACGATCATCGCATCCGCCGTGTTATAAAGCTGCTGAAAAAAGGTTCCGAACAGGATCGGAAAGAAAAAGATCAGCAGCTGTTTCCAGATCACGCCTTCCGTAATCTGGTTGGTCTTATCGTTTGTCTCCATTCCCATATCTGTATTCCCCATACCTTCCCTTCTCTTTCCGTCATCACCGTTCCGTCAGTTGAACGGCTGCTTTCTGTCAGCTCAGATAATTCTTCAAAAAGTTTATCAGTGTTTCCATCTCTTCTCTGGTACCGACGGAAATCCGAAGATAATTGTCAATCCTCGGCTTGTTAAAATACCTGACATAAATATGCGCGTCACGCAGTGCCCGGAACAGTTCAGCAGCAGGAACCTGCGGGTGGGAAGCGAAAATAAAGTTTGCCCTGGAGTCTCCAAAGGCAAATCCCAGTTCCCTCAGTTTTTCCTTCGTCCACTCCCTCGTCTCCATGACCGCCTGAACCGTTCTTTGGAAATACGCCTCATCCTTCACCGCTGCCGTTCCCGCCGCAATGGCAGCCCGGCTCATGGTGTAGGAATTAAAGGAATACTTCACGTCATTCAGACAGGTGATCAGAGCCTCGCTGCCGATGGCAAATCCGATCCGCATTCCTGCCATGGAGCGGGATTTGGAAAAGGTCTGCACAACCAGCAGATTGTCATACGTCTCCACCAGGGGCAGCGCCGTCCGGGCGCCGAAATCCACATAAGCTTCGTCCACGATCACGACGGAATCCGGATTTTCCCGGACGATCTGTTCCACCGCCCCCAGATCCAGTTCCAGGCCGGTGGGCGCGTTGGGATTCGGAAAAATCACTCCGCCGTTTGGATGATTTGCCGCAAAATAATCCTCCGGGCAGATCTCAAAATTATCGTTCAGCGGCACAGTCTGGTACGGAATCCGAAACAGTTCCGCCCAGACATCATAAAAGGAGTAGGTGATATCCGGAAACAGCACCGGCTTTTCCGAATTGAAAAACGTGAGAAACGCCATTGCCAGCACATCATCCGAACCCACACCGACAAACACCTGCTCCGGTTTTACCCCATACCGTTCCGCCAGCGCACAGACCAGCTCCGACGCAGCCGGATCCGGATACTTTCTCAGACAATCCGTCGGCAGATGTTCCAGCGCCTCCTTCACTCCCGGCGCCGGGGGATAGGGGTTTTCATTGGTATTCAGTTTGATTACGTTCTCTTCCCCCGGCTGTTCCCCCGGAACATAGGGTACCACTTTTCTGACATTCGCTTCCCAGCTTTTCATCGTTCTCCTCCTTATCAGCCTCTCTTCTTCCATGTGGAAGGATAAAATAAAATCAACATTGGAAACAATTCCAGTCTACCAGCCAGCATATCGAAAATCAATACCAGCTTGGAAAAAGGACTGTAACATGAAAAATTGCTCATCGGACCTACCTGGTCAAAGCCCGGTCCTATATTGTTGAGCGTCGCCGCAACCGCTGAAAAGTTGGTTTCCAGAGAATATTCGTCAACACTGACCAGCAGCAGCGAAAGCGCAAAGATCGTCATGTAAACGGTCAGAAATACATTGACCGCGCGGAGCACTTCATGTTCCACCGCATGTCCGTCGAACTGGATCTTTCGGATGCTTCGCGGATGGACAATGGAATGGAGTTCCTTTTTGACCGTTTTCAGCAGGATCAGGATTCTGGACACCTTGATTCCGCCGCCGGTGGAACCGGCACAGGCTCCGACAAACATCAGAAGCAGAAGGATCGTCTTGGAAAACTGCGGCCAGAGATTGAAATCAGTCGTCGCATATCCGGTTGTCGTGATGATCGATCCCACCTGGAACGCCGCATGGCGCACCGTTTCCCCAAGCGTCGGATACATTCCGTAGATATCCACCGTGATACCCGCGATCGCCGCAAGGATCAGCAGCAGATAGACCTGTACCTCCCGGGAGGTGAAAGCTGCTTTCATCTTTTTGCACAGCACCAGATAATAAAAGTTAAAATTCACTCCAAACAGGATCATGCCGACAGTCAGAATCCACTGCTGCGCCGCTGTATAATCCGCACATCCGGAATTCAGCACCGCGAAACCTCCCGTTCCTGCCGCTCCAAAGGACAGGGTCAGCGATTCAAACAGACTCATACCGCTGAGCAGCAGAGAAATGATCAGCACAATCGTCATGACAATATAAATCTGATACAGGATTTTTGCCGTTCCGCGCACCCGCGGAACAAATTTGGACACGGACGGTCCCGGGCTTTCCGCCTTCATCAGATTCATCAGCGAACCGCCTTTCGCGGCAGGCAGGATAGCAAGAATAAAGACCAGCACACCCATACCGCCGATCCAGTGGGAAAAACTCCTCCAGAAAAGGCTGGCGTAGGAAAGCGCCTCAACCTCCACAAGAATGGACGATCCCGTCGTGGTAAATCCCGAAACGATCTCAAACAGAGCGTCTATAAACGATGGGATCTCACCGGTCGCTATAAACGGCAGGCACCCGAACACGCTCAATACCACCCATCCCAGGGCAACCGCCACAAACCCGTCTCGCGGATAGATCTCCATATTTTCCGGTTTCTTCCAGCACAGCAGAAAACCGACACCTATACAGAGCAAACCGCACAGCACATAGGCAAGCCCCTGCCGTTCCCGGTAAATGGCTCCTGTCAGCGCCGGCAAAAACATCAGAATCCCTTCTACCTTCAATACCCAACTGATGACGTATCGAAGCATTTCTCTGTTCATTTTTAAACCTCTTCCTCCTTATCACACTCTGTATGTCCGAACCTTATGTCCAGACAAAGCGTGTCTGAACCTATCCTGCGGTTTCAGACACGCTTCCTGTATGTTTCCGTTCTCCCTTGAACGATTTGTTTTCATTATTTTTCATCCAGAATATCTTCAATATTCTCCAGTCCGGTATGTGTCGTAACAACGATCACCGAATCGCCCGCACGGAAACAATCCTGGCCTCCCGGAATGATGATCTTGCCTCTCCGGTTGATACACGCCACCAGGACATTCTTTTTCGTCCTCATGGATTCCAGCGTAATGTCCTGCAGCGGACAATTTTCACGAATGATAAATTCCAGCGCTTCCACGCGGTCATCCATCAGTTTGTACAGCGTCTCCACATTGCTGCCCATGGAATTTTTCATCGCACGGACATACTGCAGGATCGTTTCCGCAGTGATGTATTTCGGATAAACGAGGCTGTCCAGATTCAGACTGTGGATCACATCGTTAAAATTCAGATGATTGATCTTTGTCACAACTTTTTTGGATACCTTATCCTTCGCATAAAGGGACAGGATAATATTTTCCTCATCCATATCCGTACATGCCACAAAAGATTCCATACTTTCTATGTTTTCTTCTTTCAGAAGTTCCTGATCACTTCCGTCTCCGCAGATGATCGTCGCGTCCTGCAAAAGCTCGCTGAGAACCTCGCACCGCTCTTTGTTCTTCTCAATGATCGTCACATGGATTCCCATGCGAAGCAGTATGTAGGCAAGATAGTAGGTCGTTTCCCCGCCGCCTACGATCATCGTGCTGTGTACCTGATTCGTCTTTACTTCGATCTTCCGGAAAAATCCGCTGGCTGTCCTCGGCGTCGCCAGCAGTGACAGACTGTCGTTGGCATCGATCCGGTAATTTCCGTCAGGGATCACCACTTCTCCCTTTCGCTCCGCCACACAGATCAGAAGATCGTTCTGCGGGCCGGAGACATCCTTCAGCTGCATTCCCACCAGTCTGGATGTCGGCGGAACCTTGAACCGAAGCATTTCGATCCTTCCCTTGGAAAAACTGTCAATCTCGATCGCAGTCGGAAAACGGAGCAGACGCGCCATCTCCTGAGCCGCTGCAAACTCCGGGTTGATGATCATGGAAAGGCCCAGTTCCCGCCGGATAAATTCCCGTTCCTCCCGGTACACAGAGTTGCGCACACGGGCAATGGTATGACACTTCGCCGCCTGACGGGCGATCACACAGCACAGAAGATTCAGTTCATCGCTTCTGGATACGGCGATCAGAAGATCGGCATGCTCGATGTCCGCCTCTTTCAGCGTACTGTAACTGGCCCCGTTTCCCACGATTCCCATAACATCATACATACTGGTAATGTTCCGGATCACTGTGGAATCTTTATCCACAACCGTCACATTATTGTGCTCCTTGCTGAGCTGTCCAGCAAGTGCAGTTCCAACTTTTCCACACCCAACAATAATAATCTGCATTTCCTTTCACCAGTTTCCTCCTTTGATTTTCATATTTTCTTTTACGAAAAGTTATCGCTGCTGTTCAGCCACATGTCAATGACAGATGGCCGGACGGCAGCAAATGATCTGTTTCCTGTCTTTTCGTAACAGTTCAGCCAGCTGAACTGTTGCGCCTTTTATTCTTTTTTTATAAAGATTAAGAAATTATAACATACTTTATCCATAAGAGGAATAGCTTTTACAGAAATTTGATGAACTTCAGGAAGAGCCCATCATGAATGATCAGAAACGTGAAAATCTGTTAAATCTGTCCCTGGATGCCACCGCCGCCGAACGAGCTGCTTCCTCTTCTCTGAGCACCGGCTATAATTTCACCGCAAAGACCTGGGAGGTGATCGTACAGTATCAGGGCGATATCTCCTTTCTGGAACAGGACGGCGTCCGCATCACCTATCTGTTTTTTCAGTACGCAATCCTGATCCTGCCGGAACAGCTGGTGGACTATGTCACAGAACTTCCGCAGATCACCTACATGGAAATGCCCAAGCGGCTTTTTTTCGCCGACTTTGCCGGAAGAAGCATTTCCTGCATTCAACCGCTTCAAGAAGGTGCTCAGGGACTGTTCGGCGACGGCGTCCTCCTTGCCTGCATCGATTCCGGTGTGGACTATACCCATCCGGCATTCCGCAATGCGGACGGATCCACACGGATCTTCACGCTCTGGGATCAGACGATCCCCGGCAGCCCTCCGGAGAATTATCCCCTGGGAACCCAGTATACCCGCCAGCAGATCGATGATGCGCTCAACGCCTCCACCCCGGAGGAACGAAACCGTCTGGTCCCCTCCAGAGATACCAGCGGCCACGGAACCGCGGTTCTCGGCATCGCCGCAGGTGGCGGCGGAAGCGAGGACAGCCTGTATCGGGGCGTCGCCTCCAAAGCGACCCTGCTGGTCGTCAAACTCGGTTCCTCCGATCCCGACTCTTTTCCACGTACCACGCAGCTGATGATGGCGGTGGATTACGCAGTCCGCACTGCACTGTTCCTCCAGAAACCCATCGCCATCAACCTCAGCTTCGGAAACAATTATGGTTCCCACAGCGGCACTTCTCTTCTGGAAACCTATCTGAACCAGGTTTCCCGCCTCGCCCAGAATGTGATCTGCATCGGTTCCGGAAACGAAGGAATCTCCGCACGCCACGCCGCAGGAATCCTGTCGCCGTCCGAGACAAAAAGAATCGAATTTGCCGTGGGACCTTATGAACCTTCCATGAGCCTTCAGCTCTGGAAATCCTATACCGATACTTTTGATATTACCATCGTCACACCAGACGGCACACGCATCGGCCCTCTGCAGTCCATACTTGGAACCGTACGTTTCCGGAGCCGCATGACAGAAATCCTGCTCTATTACGGCATGCCTTCGCCTCACAGCCAGGCGCAGGAAATCTATCTGGATCTGATCCCTGTCTCCGGCCAGTCCTTTGTGAACAGCGGTGTCTGGGCCGTGGAGCTCCATGCCCGGACGATCGTCATGGGCAATTATGATCTGTGGCTGCCGGGATTTGCCGGGACGCAGACGCGTTTTTATCTGCCGGATCCTGAGACGACCCTGACGATTCCCTCCACCGCACGGTATGCCATTACAGTCGGAGCCTACAATCCCCGCTTTCAGTCTTATGCGGACTTTTCCGGCCGAGGGTTTACGCGCTTTTTTCAGGATATCAAACCGGACCTGTGCGCACCGGGCGTGGAAATCACGGCACCTGTCTCCGGCGGAGGGTATGGCTCTTTTACCGGCACTTCTTTTGCCGTCCCTTTCGTGACGGGAAGCGCGGCACTGATGATGGAATGGGGAATTCTTTATGGAAATGACCCATTTCTGTACGGGGAAAAATTGAAGGCCTTCCTGCTCAAAGGCGCAAGACGGCTGCCGTCGGAGACGGTGTATCCGAATCCGCGGCTGGGATATGGAGTGCTGTGTCTGCAGGACAGTTTTCCGGTATGAGATCTGCGCACAGACAGTAATGAAAAAAAGAGTGCTTCCTCCCGGAATCTCCGGAAAAAGCACTCTTTCCCCTATAGAATGATTTTCTATCTCATTTTCCCTGCCCTTGACGGTTCTGCCGCAAATGCCGGTTCTGCCATTTTTATCTACCTCCTACATATTTGTGTACGGTTGCCTTTATTGCGCCAGGTCCGGCAATCATTTCACGGAACATTGTTTCAATTTTCTCTCCCACGCCAGCCTGATAAAGGTCTGTAAAGAAGATACGCTCGTTAGAAAGAATCGGTTTCAGCTGATCAGTGAAGGTTTCCGGCCGGCCTACTGCGATGTCCTTTAACTGTTCCTGAATTTCCTCATTCATAGGGTCGGGAGCAAGTTCATATTTTTTCCCTTCGTCATCCACAGCCAGCATGTACCGGAGCCATCCGGCAATTCCCAGCGGAATGGCGGTAAGACGTGACGCATCTCCATATTTCGCCACATACGCTTTGATCGTCTCTCCGAAGCGGATTCCTACCATCTGAGAAACATCTACAGCAAGGCGAAGATTAGTATCTCCCAGATATTCATTGGGGAACCGATCATTGAAAAGCTCATCTACAAATTCCTGCGGGGAAAGAATTCCCGGATCCGGCACAACAGGAAGTCCTTCATCATAGGCTACCATCCGGGCCATTTTCATCATATCCTCATCGGTATTCAGCATCTGAGCAAACAGATCATATCCCAGAGCCACTCCCAGAGGACCGGTAGCGGAATGCACAGGATTCAGACATACTGTTACTTTCATACGTTCCGACAGATTCACCGTTTCTCTGTCAGCCATATATACACCAAACCCTTTTTCCAGAGCAGGACATCCATTGGGGAAGCTGTCCTCAATCACAAGATACTGAGGTTTTTCCGCATTGACAAACGGTGCAATATACGTCTTCTTTTCCGTGATGACCGGCTGCATATCTTCGACGCCGAGTTTTTCAAGATCTTCGCCAATCTGCTCACTGGGACGCGGTGTGATTTTGTCTATCATCGTCCATGGGAAAGAAACAATTTTTTCGTCGCTTACATAGGCAGCAAATCCTTCGTCCAAAAACCCTGCTTTCTGCCACTCCTCTGTCATCGTCAGCACAGACTCACGAAGTTTTGCACCGTTCTGAGAACAATTATCCATAGATACCAGTGCCAGAGGATATTTTCCGGACTTATACCGTTCATAAAGCATCGCTGTCAGCACTGCCATCGCCCCGACCGCTTTGTCAGGCCCATTCTTGATGTCGGATCCTACAAAAGGAAACCATGATCCATCCGATTTGTGCAAAGCATATCCCTTTTCTGTAATTGTAAAAGAAACCATCTGCAGAGACGGACTGGTAAAAATTTCTTTAAGCCGGTTCCACTGTTCCTGGTTGGATGACCGAGCTTTTACTGCTTCGGCCAGAGATCCCAAAACCTTGTATTCTCTGGTTCCATCCCCATGCAGGATCACACTCAGACCCAGATTGTCATACGGCTCGTAAATTTTATCTACCACATCATAATCAAAGGTCTCTACGCAGGTAATACCACGATCCAGCGCCCCTTCTTCCAGAAGGCCGTCTGCAATGCCCCCGATAAATACACGAAAAATATTGCCGATTCCAAAATGTACCCATTTGGGTTCCTTTTTAGCCTTTTCTGAAACTTCCTCCACATCATACCCTGGAAGCTTAATTCCGGCCTTTTCCCACAGCTCACGGTTTTTGATCCCATTCCTTGTTAATTTCATGTCCTATCCCCTTTTCTCTTCTCTTTAATTCACACTTACGTCTAACTCTTAATTGTAAGTATAGTATATATCTTTTTCCCTTAGAAATCCATTGATGAAAAACACAATATTTCACACCCTTTTTGTCTGTTTTTACTAGATTCCTTGTTTACATTGCTTTTTTATTGTTCATATAATAAAATAAATCCAGATCTTAACTATATGACAAAGATATAACTTTCAGGAGAATAAATATGAACGAAAAAGGGTTAACCACGATGAATCTGAAAAAGATCAACCGATCAAAAGTCTATGAATATATCTACAAGAAAAAAGTGACCTCTAAACTTCAGATTGTTCAGGATCTGCAGATGGGCTTATCGACGGTCAGCCAAAACCTAACTTTATTAGAAGGAGAAGGTTTCATCGAACGAAATGGATACTTCGATTCCACCGGCGGAAGAAAGGCGCATGCAATCCGGATTGTTTCTGACTTTAAAAGTTCCATTGGTATCGGTATTCTGAAAAATATGTTTCATATTACCGCGATTGATTTATACGGAAATGTCCTTCATACAGATACGATCCCTCTGCCCTACGCAAATACACCCGCCTATTATGAGCAGGTAGCCGGAGAAATAAAAAAATTCATCTCCGAGCGTCAATATGAGAAAGAAAAAATACTTGGAATTTCCATCGCCACCCAGGGAATCACTTCTCCGGACAACACAGCCGTAACCTATGGAAATATCATGAACAATACCGGCATGAACCTGAAGGACTTTTCCCAATATCTTCCATATCCCTGTCATTTGGAACACGATTCAAAATCTGCCGCCAGTCTGGAATTATGGAATCATCAGGATCTTGACAGCGCTGTAATTTTTTTGCTTAACCGGAATATGGGAGGCGCAATCATTACCAATCGTCAGATCCATCAGGGAAGTTCTATGCACAGCGGTACCATTGAACATATGTGCATCAATCCGGAGGGTCCGCTTTGTTATTGTGGAAACCGTGGCTGTCTGGAAACGTATTGTTCCGCCAACTCATTGGAACACGCTTCCGGGTATCATGTAAAAGAATTTTTTGCTCTTCTGAGAGAGAAAAATTCTCCCCAGCTCACACAGATCTGGGAAGATTATCTCAATCATCTGGCATTTGCAATGAGGAATTTGAACATGGTCATCGATGCACCGATGATCATCAGTGGGTATCTGGCCCCTTATTTCACAGAAGAAGATATCGATTATCTGTTAAACCGTATCAATTCTTCCTCGCCATTCCATTTGCCAAAGGAACAGATACTGGTCGGGGTCCACGGACAATACACTCCCGCGATTGGGGCTGCGCTCTATTATGTGAAACAATTTCTTCAGTCTGTATAACCGATTTTCGCAATATGAAAAATGAGCTGTGGATCTATGCACCGAAGATAAAACGGATGTGTGGACGGAAGACTGTTCCATTGTCATGAGCAATATGCATCTGATGGCTGCCAGTCTGGGACTTGGGAGCTGCTGGATTCAGGGACGGCCCGGGAGGCAGAAAACGGACAGACGACCGACGCGTACTGCCGCGAACTGCTCGGGGTTCCGGATGGCTATGCTCTGGAGGCGATCCTTTCCGTAGGGGTTCCTTCGGAATGCCCGGAACCACATCGGGCGGACGAGCTGGAAACGGAAAAGGTGCACTACGAAACCTGGACCAAACAGTAAAAGGGAGCTGAAAAAGCATTTTTGATCGAGAACGTATCTGAAAAGAACCTGGTCACTCGCTTGCCTGTTTTTCGAGTGACCGGGTTCTTTGTCGAAAAATCCATTGAATTTTTACAGTTTCCACAGCCGATAACGGTTAAACGCCGCCAGCACTTCCTGCTTTCTCGGCATCGCCAGGTTCACCGGGAGATAGCTTCCTTCCGCCAGACCTGCCAGCCCTTCTTTTCTTACCAGTTCCATTACCTTGTCCGCAGCCTGCTGCATGGTGATCTTTCCATTCACCGCCTTCTTCTGTACCCAGGTGAGCATCCAGCCGACCGCCAGGGTCTGCTCGGAATCCACAAGCTGTTCCAGTCCCCGCAGAATCAGGTTTTCCCGGTTCAGCTGGATCTGGTCTTTTCCCATCACCTTCATCTTGATCCGGTCTTCACGGACAAAATTCATATCTCTTTCCGGATAACGTTCAAAGGACGGAAGATCCGGCTTGTCTTCAGGAATGGAAACAGCCGGAAACTGCTCCGCTTCTTTCTTTGCCAGTACCGTGATGTCCTTCGGCCGATACTGCTCCATCTGAAGGATACAATCGGCGATATGGAAATAAGCCCCGGAACTTCCTGCCACCAGGATCGTAGAAATCCCGCAGGTTTCCAACAGATACCCTGCCCGTTCAATGAACGGGGTGATCGGTTCCTGGTTCCGGTGAACGACTCTCTGCATCAGTTCATCCCGCACCATAAAGTTGGTGGCGCTGGTGTCCTCGTCGATGAGCAGAAGTTTCGTTCCACTCTCCAGCGCCTCCACCACATTGGCTGCCTGGGATGTGCTTCCGCTGGCGTCTTCCGTATAAAATGCCTTCGTGTTTTTCCCGCTGGGCAGGTCGTTGACAAACATGGAAATGTCCGTCTTTTTGACACTCCGCCCGTCCTCCGCGCGGATCTTCACAGCCGTGTCGTCGGTAATCACATACTCTCGTCCATCCCCTGCGATATGGTTATAGACGCCAAGCTCCAGCGCTTTCAGCAGCGTGGATTTCCCGTGATACCCGCCTCCGGCAATCAGCGTGATCCCCTTACGGATTCCCATTCCCCGGATCGTCCCGCGGTGGGGAAGTTCCATCGTCACCTCCATGGTTTCCGGAGACTGAAAAGGCACACTGGAACGCATCGGTCTCTGGGACACGCCGGATTCCCTCGGCAGTACCGAGCCATTTGCAACAAACGCACACAGCCCCATCTTCGGAAGCTGTTCGCGGATATAAGCCTGATCATCCGCCAGCTCTGCCGTTTTTTTCACTCCCTCTTTGGAAATCTTCCGGTAAAACAGCGTACTCTCCACACATTCCGGAAGGAACTCAAACAGGATCCGGATCAGTTCCCCGGAACAGATCGTTCTTCCTCTGGCGGGAAAACCGATTTCCATCCGAATGCGAACGCTGCCGTCTTTCGGATCGATCTGACATGCGGTGCGCTCCAGGATCTCCTGTCCCGGGCGGCTCACCGCCATCAGACCGCTCTTTCCCGATCCTCTGGCTTTATGATTGAACGCCTCAATTTTTCTGCCGTACAATCTCAGCAGATGATCCTCCAGAGCAATTCTGCGGTGCCTTTCCCGGTAAAGTTCCTCCGGAAATCCCGCCTGTTCTCCGTCCACCAGCACACTCACCCGTGACGGTGTCGCGAACGGATCTCCCTGCACATGTTCAATCAAAAGGCTGTAACTGCCAAACCGGTAGCCGCCTCTGGTGTCCTTATAGGCCGGATAACTTTTCCTGTCGATTGCCTCCAGAATTCTTCTCAAATCTTCTGCTCTTTTCATGTCTAAACTCCTTGTGGAACTGTTTCATCCTTTTTCCTTATTTTTTCACCGCTCCATAGCTTTCTGCCAGTTTCCGGAACGCCGGAAGCGCCCGCTGGATCTGCTCTGTGGTCACGCAGTAAGCAATCCGCACATAACCCGGGCATCCGAAATCATCCGCCGGGACCAGCAGAAGCTCCTGCTCCTTTGCTTTTTCACAGAAAGCCACCGCATCCGGCTCCAGCGCCCGGACAAACAGATAAAATGCTCCGTCCGGATGCACACAGGTATATCCGTAATTTTCCAGTGCCTCATACAGCAGATCTCTGTTGTTCCGGTAAACGGAAAGATCCGACACCATTCCCTGGCAGCGGGCGATCACATGCTGCGCCATGGCCGGCGCACACACATACCCCAGCGCACGGCCCGCTCCGCAGACCGCCGCATACAGGTCTCCGGCATCCGCCGCCTCATCCGGCACAAGAATATAGCCGATCCGCTCTCCCGGCATGGACAGGGACTTGCTGTAAGAATAGCATACCACCGTATCCCTGTAATATTTTGTCAGATAGGGAACAAAAACATCCCCGTATACCAGTTCCCGGTAAGGCTCGTCCGCGATCAGATAAATCGTATGTCCATATTCTTTCTCCTTGCTCTTCAGGAACGCTGCCAGCCGCACGATACTCTCCTCCGTGAAAACCACGCCGGAAGGATTGTTCGGAGAATTTACGAAGATTCCTTTGGTGTGTTCATTGACTGCCGCTTCCAGCCGGTCAAAGTCAATCTGGAATGTCTCTCCGTTCGTGGCGACGGGAACAAATCGTCCGCCCGCCGCCTCCACGAAGACCTTATATTCCGGAAAATAAGGGGTAAAGATGATGTATTCGTCTCCGGGAACCGTCATCGCTTCCAGAGTAATGCGCAGGGACGCGGCGGCCCCACAGGTCATATAAAAATTGTCGGGACGGAAATTGGTCTGAAATCTGCGGTTCAGATCATCGGCGATGGCCTTTCGCACTTCCAGGTCTCCCTGGGCGGAAGTGTAACCGAACAAGTACACATCGTCCCTGGTATCCAACAGTTCCCGGAACACCTGATGTACCTCGGAAGGCGCCGGAACATTGGGATTTCCAAGGCTGAAATCAAATACGTTCTCCGCGCCGATCTCCGCCGCGCGCTTTTTGCTGTACTCGAAAATCTCCCGAATCACCGACCGGTTCTTTCCCAATTCTGTCATTTTCTCTGAAATCATCTTTCCCACTCCTTTTTCTTCTTATTTTCCTTCATTTTATCAAACACCGGCAGAAATGTAAACGTCAGCGGTTCTCTCTCCCCGGATCTGAGATGGCGCCAGCACACCACCGCCGAGATGCCCAGACATCCCAGTTTCCACGCCGGAAACATCACCGTCCTCAGACAGGCAGCCGCAAAGCACACAAACGTCAGAACCGAACGGTACAGATGCGGCTGTACCACCAGAACCAGAGAAAACAGCAGATACAGAACCGCCAGCAGCAGCACCGGTTTCAGCACCGGGTACAGTCCCAGAAGGACACCAAAGGATACTGCAATGGCTTTTCCGCCTTCTCTGAAGTGCATCAGCGGCCAGGCGTGTCCCACAACCGGCGCCAGCAGGATCAGCGCGAACGCCGGATTCTCCGGCGACAGGTGCCTCAGTGCCAGATGCACCGGGAAAAATCCCTTGCCAAGTTCCAGCAGCAGCACAAAAGTTCCCACCAGCGGTCCCGCCGCAGCAAACGCATTAAACGTCCCCGGGTTCTGATCCTTTCCCATCCGGGTCACGTCTACATGGCAGAGCTTCTGCGGCACAAGTTTCGCAAACAGAATACTTCCGCTGAGATATCCCAGAAGAATATAAAAGAATTCTCTCATGTCTCCCACCTTCCCTTTTTCAGTCAACATCCGTTCGGATCTTCACAGAGCTGTTCCAGCAGGCGGACAATTTCCGCTGCTGCCTTTGGATGAGTGTTTTCTTTTTGCGCCTGGCGCATCCGCTCCCTTGCGCCGTTTTGTTCCATCAACCGCCGCCCTTCCGCGATCTGGTGTTCTCTTGTCCGTGCCGCCACAGACATTCCGCGGTGGCAGAAAAACGCAACATTTTTTTCCTCGCATCCCGGAATCGGTGCAGTGTGGATCATCGGTATCCCCGTCACTGCCGCTTCTGTACTGCTGAGTCCTCCGGGCTTGGTAAAGATCACGTCGCATGCCGCCATGTATTCCGCCACATGGCGGGTGTATCCCACCACGCGGACATCCGAGTTCCCATGAAACTGAAAACGCAGCGTATGCTCCCGACGTTTGTTGTTTCCACAGATGATGACAATCTGCTCTCCGTTTTTGTTTCCCTGCGCCAGCTCTCTGGCGAAGATATGTATCTTTCCAAATCCCATGCTCCCGCTCATAACAAGAAAAATCTTTCTGTCTCTCGGCAGCTGCAGATGATCCCGCACTCCGTCCCGGCTCATCGCGCGGACAAACTGTCTCCTTACGGGAATTCCGTAGGGCAGCAGTTTCTCCCGTGGGATTCCGTAGGCAGCAAACTCCTCGATCAGATCCTCGTGGGGAATCACATAATAATCGCAATCCGTCTCTTCCCAGAATGGAATACAGGTGTAATCCGTCGCGACCGCCACGGTTTTCTGAGGCAGCCATCCCTTTTTCTTCATATAGGTAAAGGTTTCCGCCGGATAGAGATGCGGCGTCACCAAAATATCAAAATGCTCTTTTTCCAGATACCGTTTCAGCGGTTTCGCCAGGCGTGCGCTTGCATAGTAAACCGGTGATTTGCATTTAATCTTCCGCACCAGCTGCCCAGCCTGATAAACCATGCCGAATACTTTCGGCATCAACGTCACGGTTTTTACGTATCCGCCGCCGACCAGCGCAGATGTGTGCTTTCTTCCGAAGCTCATCATATCCAGCATGACGGCTTCGTGGCCCTGCGCCTCCAGCTGTTCTTTGATCGCCTGACCGGCGGCATTGTGTCCTTCTCCTGTGTTGCAGGACAATATTAATACTCTCACTTGAATAGTTCCTTTTCTTTCTGTTTTTTATGTCCTTATTATATCAGACTCCAAAGATGCGTCAAGGTTTTGGCAGAGGGGAACGGGACGAAACCGAATAACAATTCGGCTGATCGAATGGCTCTTGAATGGAGTTTTCTGATTGGAAAGAGAATTGTGCTTTTGTGGGGAATCGATTATAATAGTGTGGTATGGTTGATGAAGTGTTTGAAAAGAGGTGTCGGTTTTGAAGAAGCGATTTTTTTTGATTGATGGGATTCGCGGGTTGGCACTCGTGAATATGGTTTTGTTTCATTTTCTTTATGATGTGTTTATTTTGTATGGCCGTCAGCCGGACTGGTATGACAGAACCGGGACGTTTCTCTGGCAGCAGGGGATCTGTTGGACGTTTATTCTGATTTCGGGGATGGTCTGGCATTTGGGGAAGAAAAGTAATCTGAAACGTGGCCTGCTTTTGAATTTCTGGGGATTAGTGATCTCGGCGGTTACCTGTATTGCGGAGCCTGAGGCGGCGGTCTGGTTCGGGATCTTGAATTTTATTGGCTGTGCGGTGCTTTTGATGATTCCTTTGGACCGGATCTTTCGCAGAGTTCCTCCTGTCGCCGGGATCGTTGTGAGTATGGTTCTGTTTTTTCTTTTTCGGGATGTGCAGAGCGGTGTGCTGGGGCTGGCTTCTCATCCGCTGGCTGTGCTGCCGGATTGGCTGTATCTGTCGAGAATTCTGACACCGTTTGGGTTTCCATTTCCGGGGTTTCGGTCCAGTGATTATTTTCCGATCCTGCCGTGGTTTTTTCTGTTTTCAGCCGGTTATTTCTTTTTTCCGATCCTGCAGAAAAGCCAGAAGCTCCAGGATGTGTTTTCTGTCCGGATTCCTGTGCTTTCCAAACTGGGAACGTGGAGTCTTTGGATTTATCTGATCCATCAGCCGGTGGCTATGGGGATCTGTATGCTGCTGTTTCATTGAAAGAAACAAGATTCGTATAAGCAACGATAAATCCCTTACTGGTTCGCTGGTCTGCTTTCCCGATAGCACAGTTGTAAAAGCCTCAGCGTAGCCCGCTGCGCCTGCGTTTTCACAACTGCACTCTCGCAAAAACATCCTCACCGAACCAGTAAGGGATTTATCGTTGCTCATACCAGGTTTCGCCTGCTTTCAGACGGACCTGGTCTTGTTTTATTTTATGTCCTATTTTATGCCTTATTTATATTTTACTTTTTTCTTTTTACTTTTTTTCCTGAAGTATTTCTGAACCTGCGCCTGTTTCTTCCTGGCTCGCCATCTCTCGCTTTCTTCTGGTCACCAGACCACCAATCCGTCCCGTCTCCTTCGCGGTCAGGGTGCGCCAGCCGTTTTCCAGCACGCGGTCCAAAAGTCCCAGTTCACCGGCAATCTCATATTTCAGTACTTCATCCGGTGTCAGATTGTTCAGATCGATCTTCTTTTTTCCAGCCACAGAAAAACCACACTCCTTTCCCGTAACGGTTCACCGCCTGTAAACCGTTACCCTTTCTATCTGAGAGTGTGGCCTGTTTTTTCTGTTTTATTCAGTTGGAGCGATTGTTATCGTCTCGTTTTTCCCTGTTTTCATTACGGTGTTTTCTGCTGCTCCAGAGCGTGTTCGAAAATTGCTTTCTGCAAGATGTGCGTCACAGTTTGTGGGAATGAATTTTCAGACACGCTCTAACCATTCAATATGCCGACGTAAACCTTCTTCTAATGGCGTAGACGGAAGCTTCACTCCGGCATTTTTCAGCTTTTCCAATGTGTAGCTTCTCTCACACAGATGTCCGGTAAACTCAGGATGTGCCTGCGCGTATCCTTCCAGCGGGATTTCTTCGATCGTCACCGGATGACCGGTAATTTTTCCGATCAGTTCATAATAGACACGATTCTCCACCGCCTTCGGTCCGCCGATACAGAAAATCTCATGAAACGTTTTTTCTTTGTCCACGCAGTCCAGCATACTTTCCGCAAAATCTTCCGCAAAAGTAGGCTGAGTCAAATACCTGCCTCCGCCCACCAGACGCAGCGGACGGTCTGCACAGATATGCTCCAGAAGATCTTTCTGGCGGCTGTGCTCCGGATAACAGCCGATGAGAAATCCAGGACCGTAAATATGTCCCGGCCGAAACAGTGTCCAGTTCAGACGGCTGTCCTGCGCCGCAAGAAATACCTCTTCCATCTGCCGTTTCAGACCCGCGTAAGAAGAATCATGTACATACGCCTCTCCGTTTTCATCCTGCGGAACCTTCTTGTGATCCGGATCGTAAACCGAATCCGTGGATACCACGATCAGCCGGTCCGTCACCTGTGGCAGCAGTTCCAGATCCTGCCTTCCATGTTCCGGTGTCATACAGATACAGTCAAAAACCGCATCCCATCTCATCTGGCAGTCCTTGATCGCTTTTGCAAATTCTTCCTCCTCGTTTCTGTCGACCGTGATTGGGTGGACTCCCTCAGGAAGAGAACGTTTTCCCCTGGTAACCGTCCATACTTCGCTTCCCTGCTTCAGCGCCATCCTTGCCAGTGTCCCGCTGAGACCGCCGCTTCCTCCCAAGATCAAAATCTTCATTTCTTCCTTACCTCCTACTCCTCAAACGATATTCTTCCCGTTCCGTCATTGATTGAAATCTTCAGATTGTTCTCTCCCTGACCGCCTTCCAGAGATTCCCAGCTGCTCTGATCGCCGATCTCCAGCATCCCGTCTCCAACGGACGCTTTCCAGCGGTAATCTTCCTGTGCTCCTGCCAGAGTGCCCCGAATCACCCCGTCCCGGCATTCCAGTGATATTTCCGGACTCTCCAGCCTTTCTGCGCTGATCACTCCATCTCTCAATGCTATAGTCATGGATTTGGACGCCGTCATGTCTCCTGTTTCCAGATAACCGTCGCTCATATCAAAAGAGATTGTCCCTGCATGGATGGTTCCGTTGTTTCTCCATGCACCGTCGGGAAGATGTACGTTCAGCTCTTCCACCTGCAGATTTCCTGTCTCAAAGTAGCCACTGTCGGAAGAAATGTCCAGACTGTCCAGTTCGATACCCTCCGGCAGAAAAATCACCACCGTATCGTCCCCTATTCTGTCCGCTCCGCTGATATTTTCCAGCGTTATTGTCTCGTTCTCAAACTCTGCCTGGATTCTGTCATTCTCACTGGTTTCCACCTGCAGAGTTTCCCCGGGCACCCGACAGAACAGAACTGCCGCTGCCGAAAGATTTACACGAATCCGCTGAATGCCCTTCCACGCCACAGGTGTATAAGCCTTCAGGATTACAATACCTTCCTGCTGAGTGGTGATCTGCCCCTGCGCATAATCATCCTCCATTCCATCCCAGCTTTCTTCTCCCGATGCAGCACTTTCCAGCTCCTGCTCGATCTCCTGAAATATTTGGTCACTTGTAACACGATCCAGCCCTTGGGACAGACCATCTTCCAGGCTGCTTTCAACTTCATCCATGACATCGTCTATGATGCTGCCCACAAAGCCACTGGTCTCCCCGGCAAGTCCTTCCTCTTCCGGTCCCTCTGTATTTTCCTGTGAATATCTGACGATGGTTTCTGTCCGCACCGATGCAAAATTTACGATTCCTATGACAAGAAGCAGAACAAACACTGCCCCGATCACTCCAAGAGCAATCCACAACGATGTACGGTTCTTTTTCGGCGGCGGCGGAGCCATTGGCTGCTCAAAGTTTCTTCGCCCGAACTCCTCCTGTCTGCCTCCGGAGTGGATCATCTGGGATACCTTCTCCGGGCTTCCCAGTTCCCGGATGACTTCCTGCTCCCGCTCCGGGCCTGCCGCTTCAAAGTACTGCTCATAATAATCCAGGGCGTCATCCCGCTCATCCTTCGGCAGATCCATGAGCAATGTTTCCAGCCGGTATAAAAATTCCTGTTTACTCATATCCCTTCCTCCTCGTCAAACAATCTGTTGATTTTTGCTGCATAATTTTTCCACTCGATCTTGTACAGACGAAGCTGTGCCTGCCCCTGCTCCGTGATCTTGTAATACCGCCGGTTCCGTCCGCCGAATTCCTGGTCGTATGTGCTCAGACATCCGTCTTTCTGCAGACGACGAAGCACAGGATACATGGTGGATTCGGATATGTCGAGTACCTTCCGGACATCCTGGGTAATCTTGTAGCCGTAGGTTCCATCCTCTTCCTTTCCCACAACCGCAAGAACTACCGCGTCCAGAAGAGCGGCTCCCGTGTTGAATACCATGCGATTCCTCCTTTCGTCCGCCGAAATGCATTATCTGTCTTCTACTTCTTGTTCATGAGATTCCGAAATCTTTTTTCTTTTTATATAATATTATATATCATATAGTATTATACATGTCAATATATACGATATTTCTTTTCCTACCGTTTTTTCTTTCTGGCAAATTGGCACAGACGTATCTCCTACACGACAGAGAGGGAACTTCCTTCCTGCAATCTGCACGCTCCACTTTGCAGCTTCTTTCCCGGGTCATCTCAGAGGATATCTTCAAATAAAAAACACCGGCTCAATCACCTTTTTCATTTTCCATACGTGACTGAGCCGATGCCTTTTTCCACACCTGCTGCTTAAAAATATTTTCTCAATCTTTCCGTCTTTTTTTGTAACAGACGATGCGCGGCTCTGTTCCAGCACACTTGTAATCGCACACGAGAAGGTACCTGTCGTCTGCGACGATTCCATAGCACCTCTCACTTCCCGGAATCTCAATCTGATTTCCCAGATACACCTTGTTGTCTTCCAGCAGCTTTACTGTTTTTCTGGCATCCGCCGCACTCTTCCCTTCTGCCGCACTGGCTGCAGCAGTCTGCTCCGCAAATTGATTTCATATCTTTTTCCTTTCTGCTCTTTATACTTGAGCGTATTTCATTCACTCTGTGTCATCATTATTTCTTTTTCATGTATTGTATCCGATTTTATCCAATTTGACAATAAGACTTCAATTTTTATTACACAAAATTTAAAAATTGTGTTCTAAAAATTTCTTGATATCTTAACACTCCTGTGGCACAATGTTTTCGAACATATTTTCGATATTTTATGTTTTGAGGTTGGTGAACAGATGAACAAGATTGAAGCCGTAAAAAAAATTATAAAGAGGACTGGCGGCATTGCCAAAACCGCTGATTTCGTTTCTAAGGGACTTTCTAATTACGATGTAGCCAGTCTATGTAAAAAGGGTTATATCGAGCGTGTCAGACATGGCTATTACCAACTCGCTGAACAAGAAAATATAAAAGAAGAGCAACTGCTCGCTGCTCTCCTTCCTGAAAGCATTGTTTGTGTTGAGTCGGCACTATTTTATTACGGATATAGCGATTTCGCGCCAAGGCAATGGTCAATCGCTGTTCCCCGCACATTTTCACGAACCAAACTAAAGGTGGACGCTCTTGCGATAAAAGTATATTTTGTACAGCCTGCCCAATTTGAAATTGGAAAAACGATTGAAACCTTTAACGGGGTAAAGCTTGCTGTTTATGATCGTGAGCGCACCATTTGCGACTGTTTTAAATATCGTACAAAACTGGACAATGAAATTTTTAACAAGGCTCTCAATGCCTATGCTGCCGATGAAAAGAAAAACCTGAGCAACCTTTCAAGGTATGCAAAAGAAATGCGGGTTGATAAAAAATTAATGAATGTAATGGAAGTGCTGCTCAATGGCTGATATCGCTGCTTCCGTGCTTGCACGGCGAACGTAGGTACTTTTCCGTTCTTCTTACATTGGGCTCCCTACTTCAATCAGATTCCCGTCCGGATCATAAAAGCGAAGAACCTTCTGCCCCCAGCTGTGTGTCATCAGACGATGGACATACTTCGTAGACGGGTACAGATTTTCAAGCTTTTGAGCAAATCCCTCGATATCTCTTTCCTCAAAATACAGCTCACAGGAATTGCTTTCCGGAACAATCTCTTTTCCAAGAAACTTCCTCCATATCCCCTCTTCCTGGAGCACAAGTCCTTCCGTCAGGATCACATTCCCGTCAAAATCCCGTATTACTTCCAGTCCAAACAGATCATGGTAAAACTGTTTCGATTTCTCGATATCTTTTACCACAATCAATATATTTTTCAGTTTCACTGCTTTCTGCCTCCCGCAAATTTTACCCTTTCCCTTAGTTGCTCACTGAATCCGTCCAGGTCTTCCAGACTGATGGCTCCTTCCTCAAGCAGACAGATGATATTATGGATCATTTTTGATCGGCTCATTTGCACCTGAACACCTGCTTTTTTCTGATCTTGCCAGATTCGTTTTTCCAACTTCCAGAATTTTGTGGATGGATTTTCCTCTCCGTTCAGCAGCTCCACATATTCTTTGTTCAGTCTTTCCATATACGCTTCCTGCCAGACAACAATCTTCTTTCTGAAAAGTTTCCAGTCTTTTTCTGTAAATCCCTGATCCTGCATCATTGTTTTCCCTCCCTGCAGTACACCATACATTCTTGCTGAATATCGCTGCACTTTTTTCTTCACGACTTATAATCTGCACACCATAAGATACTCTTCATCGCTTTCTTTCCTGATCCTGAATCCTGCAGCCAAATACAGATTCACCGCGTAATTGGCTTTTTGAACGGAAAGCGACACCCTCCGATACCCCTGTTTCTTCAGTAGGTCGAGCATACTGGTCAGAAGCTGTGTGCCAATTCCCCGTCCCCGATATTCGGGATACAGAGAAATTGCCAGCGAAGGAGTCTCGTCATCCACATGTCCATAATCATTCATAATCCTTACCCAGACTGCGCCAACTGCCCGTCCTTCCACATCCGCTACCAGGCAGTGATCGTCTGCATACTCACCAAAATGCTCTGTATAAACGCTCAATTCCGGCAGTTCAATAATATTCCGTTCCGGTGGCTCTTTGCCCTCTGGAACAAAGATTGCCTCATACAGAAAATCTTGCAGCAATTCTGTTTCGTCCTCTCTCAATTTCCGGATCACACACTGCTTCTTGTATGGATGATTCACTTCCACCACCTCTTTTTATTCCCGCGGGCAACGAGCCAAGCGGACATGCTTGCATGTCCATTTGGCGGTGCTGTGTGCCGGCGGCACACGGTCAGCACCGACCGAAACGAAGTGTAGACCTGCCGCGAGGGGCAAATACCTCGCAGCTCTGCTGCGTTACAAATTTGATGCCCGTAGCTTGCTGCGGGGTTTTTGACTTTTCGGAAACATCTTTTTTCTTTCATCATCCCCTGCACTCCAACGCCTTCCCCAAAGAAAACGAATACAAATACATCTTCTTCACCCGTTTCCCCGTCAGCCGTTCCAGCGCTTCCCGGTAGTACAGCAGCTGTTTCCGGTAACGTTCCACCAGGATCTTTCCATTTTTATCCGGCGCCCAGTCCGTCTTATAATCCACGATCACCAATCCGTCCGGTTCCTCAAAGTATGCATCGATAATTCCCTGCACCAGGATTTTCTCCTGCTCCGGATAATCTTCCCGGATCTGAGATGCCGGGACTGCCATGACAAACGGCTGCTCCGTATGCAGACTTCCGTTCTGATATGCCTTTTTCATCCGCTGACCAAGCATTCCCTTGGCAAACCACACAAGGTCACGCACCCGAACGGAGTCCGCCTCCTCCCGGCTCATTTTATTTTCTTCCTGAAGCGTCTCAATCTGCGCCCGCACCTGCTCCTCGGAGTCCGCTCTCGTAAAATCCAGACATTCCAGAATCTTGTGGTAAGCAGTTCCCCGGGCCGCTCCCTGCAGCACCTTCTCTTCCCTCTGCATAAACGCGGGAACAATCGGCACAAACTCCTCTTCCTGCTCCGCTTCCGCTTCATACATCCGCTCGCCGGCTTCCTCTTCTTCTTCCCCGGCGCGTTTCAGCTCGCTGACCGTCATTTTTGCCGGCAGCTCGGTCACCCGTTCAAACGGATAGCGGAACGAAAAGTTTTCTTCCAAGAGCTTCGCTGTCTCCGGATCATAAACTTTTTCCAGATCCAGATGAAGCAGCTCTTCTTTCTTCACCTGCAGATTCATCTGATACAGCAGTTCCTCTTCCACCATGTTCTGCGGCTGCTCACAGCGAACCACCACCGGAGGTTCCTGCGGATTGCCCGCCGAACCACTTTCCCTGTCACCCTGCGCCTTTTTCAGACAGATTCCCGGAATTCCCAGCTCATACTTTTCATACAGCGGGATCATGCACCTGCTTCCTGCCAGAGCCGGAAGCACCCAGTCCAGATAGGAGGATGCCGACGACAGCGCCGGATACGGCAGTGCCTGGACCGAAGCCTCTGCCAGGGATGCACATCTTCGAACCAGCTGCTCCAGTTTGTCCACCGCACCGGTGAGGATCAGCTTCTCTTTCGCACGGGTCAGCGCCACATAGAGCACCCGCATCTCCTCCGCCAGGTTTTCCATCGCCAATGCCTTCCGAAGCACCTGTTTCTGGACAGACGCCGACTTTTCCCGCCGCTTTGGCCGTATCACATCCGCTCCGATGCCAAGTCCGGCATGAAGCACCAGCGCCGCACGGCTGTCCGACTGATTGAATTTCTTTCCCATTCCTGAGACAAATACGATTGGAAATTCCAGTCCCTTGCTCTTATGAATACTCATGATCCGCACCGTATCCGCGCTCTCTCCCTGAATATTTACCTCTCCGAAATCCACCTCATACTTCTGAAGCTGCTGGATATAACGGACAAAGTGAAACAGGCCCCGGTAACTGGTGGACTCGAAATCCACCGCTTTTTCGATCAGCATCTGCAGGTTCGCTTTTCTCTGTTCCCCACCCGGAAGCGCCGCCGCGTATCCGCTGTATCCGGTCCGTTCCAGGATTTCCGTCAACAGTTCATGGATCGGCGTATACGGCACTTTCCTCCGCATTTCTTCCAACAGAGAAAGAAAGTCCCGGAGTTTTCCGCGCAGCGTGTCATCCTCACCGTTTTCCGCGTACTCCGCACATGCCTCATAGATTTTCTTATCCTTTCCGATGCATTGAATATCCGCCAGTTCCTTTGCGCTGCATCCAACCATCGGAGAACGAAGCACTGCGGCAAATGGGATCTCCTGCATCGGATTGTCGCAGATCTGGAGATAATTCAGAACCGTCACAACCTCCCGTGCGGAAAAATATCCGGTTCTGGAAGTACAGTAAGCCGGAATTCCCGACGCCTGCAGCACCCGCTGGAACGTCTCCGCCCATCCGCTGACCGTGCGCAGCAGAATCACAATATCCCGGTAGGACGCCGGGCGGCAGGTACCTGTTTCTTTGTCCAGCACCTGCTCCTTGCCGACCAGTTCCCGAATGCGCGCAGCCACCATATGACACTCCGCCTCGATCATTGTCTCCCGGCTGTGGTCGTCCTCCAGCTCCGGCGCTTTCCGGTCCAGAAGAAGGATCTCTGTATGGTAAGCGTCCTGATCTGCCGTATGCACTCCGTCGGAAGATTCCGAAAAAGCATTCTCCGGCTGTAAATCAGATGGTATCTCCGGGAACACTGCCCCCGGATAAAGGCTTGCGGCATCGTCGTACACAATTCCGCCCAGATCTTCACACATCACCCTCCGGAAAATATAATTTGCCGTCGCCAGCACCTGCTCACGGCTCCGGAAATTCCTGTGCAGATCGATCCGCCGGCAGTTCTGCCTGATCTGCCGCTCTTCTCTCTTTTCCTCCGTCTCTGTTTCTTCCGTTATATCTGCTGCATCTGCCACGTTTGGCGCTTCCGTCTTCGTCGTGTTTTCCCCTTCTGACTTCGCCTCATCCACTGTGCGTGCTTCCTCTTTGTCTGCCGCATCCTCTCTCTGATACGTCCGGTACTTCTCAAGAAACAACTCTGGCCGCGCCAGGCGGAAGCCGTAAATGCTCTGTTTGATATCACCGACCATAAACCGGTTCCAGATCCCGTCCTCTTCCCCGGACACCGCCGACAGCAGCGCCTCCTGAATAAAGTTGCTGTCCTGGTACTCGTCGATCATGATCTCCCGGTACTGCTGTGCCAGCTCTTTCGCAGCATCTGTGCGGATCAGCCGCCCGTCCTCCTTTCTCAACAGGATCTTCAGCGCAAAATGCTCCAGATCTGAATAATCCAGAAGATTCTTTTTCCGCTTCTTCTCCGCAAACAATTCCGTAAACCGCAGCGTCAGGCGGATCAGCTCTTTCACCGGTCCCCGGCTTACCGCCGTGTCCTCCAGGATTTCTTCCTCCGTCCTGGAAAAATACTGTTCCTGAAGACCTTTCAGCAGCTTCTTCGTCTCCTCCCGCTTCGCCTTCACCGTTTCTTTCAGCGTCTCGTCAGCATCCGGATCCTTCTTTCTTGACAGCATCGGAAACACCAGCGAAGCAAACGCTTTCTGCAGTTCCCCGTAAGTCCGGCAGTTCTGCAGCGCCTGCGTCTGATCCAGATCCGCCTGAAGCATCGGCTCGTAAAGCGCCGGCGCTCCCGGCCGGGACAACACCGCAAAGGTTTCTTCCTGCATGCTCCGGATACTCTCCAGATTTTTCTCCGCCTCCCCCATCAGGTACCGCATCCATGGGGAGTCTTCCAATTCCTCCTTCGTGGAAATCTCATAGGTCTCCTGACACTTCGCAAGCCATTCCTCCGGCCACGGATAACTGGACGCAAAATCAAACAGATTCAGGATCAGGTCCTCGATCCCCTCGTCTGTTTTTCCCGCCGCGTAACATTCGATAAAATTTTCAAATTCCGGCGTCTGTTCCGTATAGCCTTCTTCCAGAACCTCCTTCACCACATCCGAACGGAGCAGACGGATTTCCCCGTCCTCCGCCATCCGGTAAGCCGGATCCAGATCGATCATCTGGAAATAATTCTGGATCACATAGGAACAGAATCCGTGGATCGTATTGATCTGTGCATGATGAAGAAGGGTCTGCTGCCGCTGGAGATGATCGTTGTCGGGATCCTCCTCGATGGCCCGCTGCAGCGCCTGTCCGATCCTCTCCCGCATTTCCCCGGCTGCCGCCCGGGTGAACGTCACGATCAGCAACTCATCCACGTCAATCGGCTGCTGCGGATCCATCACCCGGGAAAGAATCCTCTCTACAAGAACTGCCGTTTTTCCGGAACCGGCGGCCGCGCTTACCAGAAGGTTTTTTTCTCTCAGGCGGATCACCTGCTCCTGTTCTCTGGTCCATTTTACTCCCATGTCTCAACATCCTCCTGCATCGCCTTGATCAATTCAAAATCATCCAACGTTTTCAGCTTCCGGTACTGAAATCCCGGCAGCCGTTGGTCAAACCCACAGATTCCGCTGTAAGCGCAGAACGTGCAGGCATTTTTCGCTCCCAGCTGGTAGGGCGCCGCCTCCGCGTTCCCGTCCAGAATTCCCCTGCCGATCTCCCGGATCTTCAGCTCCGTGTACTTCCGGATCACAGAAAATTCTTCCCGGGTCGCCACCTTGGAATAGCTGCTGAAACTGCCGTCTTTTTTATACCCCACCGGCACCACATCCGACGACGCCCCTGCACCCACCGAATGGTCCAGCAGCGCCACCACTTCCGGGTCCGCATTGACCAGGCCGTCCATCTTCAGCGCTGCCAGCAGTCTCCGGTTCCACGCCTCGTCCGTCTCCCCGTCCTTTTTTTCCAGCATCGGATCCCCGATATGATAGTAGAAAATTCCGGCAGGCTCTACGTCCTTTCCGGGGTGCTTCTTTTCCTCCAGTTCCAGCGCCGCATCCATATAAACCACCAGCTGCAGCTGCAGGCCATAATACAGCGCCACCAGATCCAGAGAGGTATTTCCGGACTTATAGTCAATAATCTTCACATACACCGTATCGCTCTTCTCGCATACATCCATCCGGTCGATCCGGCCCCGGAGCCGCAGTTTCTCCTCGTCAGAAAGCGTAATATTGATCGCATCCAGGGAGTCTTCCATCGCAAAAGAAACCTCAAAGGCACCCGGCGTAAAGCTTCCCTTTTTCAGCTGCTCCTGCAGCGCCCAGACCGTCCGCCGCAGAATCCGCTTCACCCGGAGGATCATATACCGGTTCCGGCTGCTGCTTTGGAGGATCGTATTTCCGTAATCCCCGATAACAGCCTCCACGCTCTCATCGATCAGACGGTTTCTCTCCTCCTCGTCCAGATTCTTCCATTCCAGACCTTGCTTTTCCAACAGCCTCGAAAACTGTTCCAGCGCCTCATGCATCACACTTCCCATGTCGTTCGCTTTAAACTCATACTGCACCCGCTCCTGCAGCCGAAGCCCATACTCCATAAAATGGGCGAACGCACATGCCGCGTACCGCTCCAGGCGAGTAGCGCTGTTGGTCAGTACCTGTCCATACAGGGCGTGGGCAGCGCTCTTTCCGATCACATCCTTCGGATTGCGGAAAAAAACAGCCTCCAAATAATCGTCCGCCGGGATTCCCGCCTCCGGATGGTTCTTATACCACCGGTACAATTCCAGAAATTCCGGTGCAGCCTGTCCTTCCGCCGCCTGATGCAGTCCCTCCAGAAATACCGGCAGAGCGTCCAGCGGCGTCTCCGGACTCGCCGTCACTTCCCCTGCCTCCAGAACCTCCAGCTTCGGAAACATCTTCCGGAAGCTGCCGATCAGATAGGACGGCATCAGGCTCTCTCCCTTCGCGTTCGTCCGACAGTAGGAAAGGTACAGCTTCTCCGACGGCTTGGTCAGATTCAGATAGAGATAAAACCGCTGCATATACATCTCTTCCCGGGAAGTGGGCGACAGCTCCGCCTGATTTCGCTTCAATTCCTCCCGGTCCGGCTCCGAGAGAATTCCTCCGGAACCGGTATGCCGTGGAATCAGTCCCTCATTGACGCCGACAAAAAACAATACCCGGATATTTTTCAGCCTGGTTCTCTCATTGTCTCCGATCAGCACCTGATCCGCCGACGGCGGGATTACCGCCACCTGCGCCTCCTGGAATCCGGCTTCCAGGATTTCCTGATAGTCGGAAAGGGAAATCGCCTCGTCTCCCAGCACCTCCACAAGTTTGTCCAGCAGCTCCATGACAATCCCGTAAATCTGGGCATATTCCCGTGCCATCGCCGCTTCTCCACGGTCCTGGAACATCTTTTTCTGCCCCTCCAGTTTCCTTTGGCAGTCGCTTTTCACGATAAATTCATAGAGGGCTTTCGTCTTGAAAAGAACCGGCGTCCTGCGTTGCTTCATCCCCTCGGCAAACGTCTCCACTTCCTCCAGAAAACGGCGGCGCAGTTCGTTGATATGCAGCAGTTCCTCCGGTTTCATGCCCCGGTAACACCGGGTCCAGGTTTCCCGATATCGCCGAAATCCCCGGATTCCAAGAGCAATCACATAATTTTCCAGTTCGTCTGTCTCCTCCCGTGAAAGGCAGCCCATCCCGCACCGCAGATAACGGAATACCGATTCATAAGAAAAATCCTGAACGACCAGATCCAGCGCCGCCCGGAGAAACTCCACAAAAGGATTCATCAAAACCGTATGCTTCTCATCGATAAAACACGGGATTCCCGCCTGCCGGAAAATCTGGCGGGCGTAGCTGGCATAAGAAGAAAGATCCCCGGAAATCACCGCGATCTCCCGGTAGCGATATCCTCCGGCACGGACCAGTTCATGGATTTTCCCTGCCACTGCCCGCAGTTCCTCCTGAGGGTTTACCATCACACGAATGGAAAGCTCCCCATCCGGTGTTCCCTCCCACTGCTTTTTGTTGTAGCGATACAGATTCTGCTCCAGAAAATCCAGCGCGCCTCCCTTTCGGAATCGGCTGTGCTTCCCCCTCCTGGTCCAAACCTCCGGAAGAACCTCGCAGTGTACCTCATGGGCACGGTCCAGAAGCTGCCGCACCATCTTTTTGCTGGCAAAAAACAGATTCTGAGGACCACATCTGCCCACCGGATTCTCCCGTTCGTCCATCGTCACCGTCACCAGAAGCCTGGGACTCAGCGTCATCAGTTCCTTCAACACCTTCAGCTGGATCGGCGTAAAGCCTACAAATCCGTCAAACAGGATTTCACTGGTCCGGATCTTCTCCGACTGTTCCAGCTTTGCCGTCAGAACCTCAAGAACCCCTTCCGGCGTTACATAGCTGTCCCGTAAATACTCCTCAAACGCCTGATAAATGCAGCCGATATCCTGCAGCTTCAGCGCCAGCAGCGGCTTTCCTTTCGCACGCTCCCGCCACAGTTCCAGATCCTCTCCCGTCACCTGGTACTGCATCAGCTCCGAAACCAGCGATTTCATTTTTGCCACAGCGCCATGACGTTTCAGATTCTGTCCCAACACCTTCAGATTTTTCTCCTGTTCCTGCGCGATCCTCTGGAGCACCAGGGTCTTTCCCGTCTCCGACAGCAAAGGCCGCAGCTCCCCGCCGGTCTCCTCGAAGATCCGGTAGGCAAGACGCTGAAAGCTCAGCACGTCAATATTCAAAATTCCTCCATCCGGATGCATGGAGACAATCGTCTTCTGCGTCTGCATCGTAAACTGCTCCGGCACGACCACCAGAAAACGACGTTCTGGATGACGCATTGCTTTTTCTATGATGTAGCGGAACCCGTACTCCGATTTCCCGGAGCCGGAATTCCCGAAAATAAATTGTAATGACATTTCTGCGACCTTTCTGTTCTTTATAGTATCATGCTTATATGCCTGTCTATAATCTTAACCATTTATTCAGCTGCCTGCTTTTCATTTCGTTTCTTTCCCCAAAACATCATTTCCCATACACAGTTCTTCCAAACTCATACGCTTTTTCCAGCCACCCAGTCCCCTGGATCTGCGGTTTTCCGTTCGTATCTCCACAGCCGCCGGCAAGCAGCATTCCTTTGTCATGAAACCCGATGTAATTCACCATCGTAAACTGATAATAAGATACCGCCTGTTCAAATGTCCAGAAAAAATTGTCTGCCGATGTCATCAACAGCGCACAATCCTTTACCGGATACTTCTCATATCTTCCCAGCGGCGGATTCGGATCCTCCTGCGCCAGGCAATAGAACCGCTCCAAAAAGGCCTTGAGCCTGGAGGAAATCGTCCAGAAATACAAAGGAGAGGCAAACACCAGCAGGTCCGCCTCTTTGATCATCGGTACCATCTCATTGAAACTGTTTTTCAGGAGCGATACCGTTTCCACCGAATGCCCGGCAGCTTCTGCACCTTTTCGAAACGCATCTGCCAGCTGTGCAGTATTTCCTTTTGGCCTTCCGCCTCCCTGAACAATCAATATTTTTTTCATATTTTCCTCCTATTTCTGCCATCGTTTCATTTCTGAAATTTACCTTGCTTGTTCCGGTATCCTTTTTCCATCCTCTGTCATAATTTTCAGCCTCTGGTACTCCTCCTGCAACATTTGTTTTCCGTGTTCTGTGATCACATAGGATTTCCGTCTTCCTTCCTGTCCCGTCATCCGGATCACCGAGTTTTCCTCGAATTTTGAAAGCATTGCGTACAGGGTTCCAGGTCCCACGCGGACACGGCCATGGGACAGTTCCTGTACCTTATCCATAATATCCACACCGCAGCATTCCTCCAGAAGTGCCAGCAGGATATAATACATCGGTTCTGTCAATGTCTGAAACTGTTCCCTCGCCATGTTTTTCTCTCCTTTATCCTATCATAAACCGAAACGATTCTCCACCGGAGAACGCAAATCCCGTGAAAGAGTTGTAACCGTTCAGCCGTCTGAACGGTTACAAAGACTCCAGCCATCAGTGATCCAAATGGTTTTGGAAGATCCGAAGCCCGTACGGTTCCGCCAGACTGTTAGAATCCTCAACGACCAGCAGCTGTTCCTGATACAGAACAACGTCCCTGCGCCATCCGTCTCTCTGCTCTGTCTGTACCCTGAGCGCCTCCAGCTCTTCCGTCTGCTCCTCCGAACCAGAAGCCCCGTCGGTCTGCTCTCCCCACAGAAACTGCAAAATCCAGGGATACGGACTTTCATAAACGAACGCCGTGATTTCTCCTGTCTGCCTTCCCTGCTCCGTATCCACCGTATAATCTCCCCGGATATACTGACGGGTTCCAAAGATGCTTTCCTGTTCCTCAAAACTTTCTACCGCAAGCTCCGCTTGCCCCATATCCACAGATATCGTCCTGTTTTGCTGTTCCTCAATCTCTACACTAATACAAAGCATAATGAGCACTGCAATCATAAATCCTATGAAAACCACAATAATCCTCCATAAAAACAACAGCCATTGTGTTTCCCGTTCTGGTCGCAAAAACTCAATTCCCGCCTCCAATGCAAGCACCAATATGAGCACAGCCAAAAAAGTTACCATAACTGCAAACTCTCCCTGCATTCCGGCAATTACCGTTAAAAGTGCAAACGGAGCGCCATATACCGCCGCACGGATTCTCTGCCAGCGGCAGACGATTCCGTTTCTGCTCCCGTAAAATGGAACACTGCCTGCTCTCCATTCCCTTTTCTTTTGAACGCTCCACACCACAAGCCCTGCCATTTTCACGACTTCCACCAAAATCAGCAGAGTGATCAGCAAAAGCTCCGTCAACATCAGATTACTGAACAGCCAGTTTTCCGCAGATACCGTGAAAAATCCCCACCAGTCCATTCCCGCTATAAGCCCAAACGGCAGCAGTCTTTGCAATCGGTAAACAAATTCTGCTTTCCGAATATTCTCAAAGCGCTCTTCCTCCGTTGCGATCGGAACGGCATCTTCCCGCATTTTCCGGAAGACACAAAACTTCTTCCGTCCGTCGACCAGCTTCCAGCCCGCCGCCTCACAATACTCTCCATATTCCTCCGCATCCGCTTCAGGTCTTCTGTCCTCCTCACTGCCTTTTGAAAAAACCTCGACGGCATACTCCGTATTCTCCGGCTCTCCCTTCTCAAAGATCATCCCAAGTCTCCACCCGGAAAAATGCCACCCTTTCCGCGCCATCTCCTCCAGATACGCCGCCATGCTGTCACACTCCGTATATCGGTAAAATGCAAAAACCCTTTTCCTGTTTCTCATAAAACCACCTCCCGCAGAAAAACACCTCTGCAAAAACAATTATCGAGTATCGATATTTTCTACTTATATTATAATATCGACACTCGATAATAACAACCCCTATCAAAATATTTCCTATATTCAGACTTATCCAACACCCATCTCATGCCATCCTCTCCCGCCCTCACCCCCACCGCCGCCAATACCGGCTTTTTTCCGGCGGAACAGTGGAAAAAGGCGTCCCCCTCCTATCATAAAAAAAGCCCCGCCAACATACCATTATAGAGAGAAAGAAAAAAGGAGCGTAACACTATGAGTTCAAAAACCAAAATCGTTGTCTTACATATGAAAGAGGTGATCTACACCGCCATCTTTCTCGTACTGGCCATTCTCCTTCTGGTACTCCTGTTCACCATGTTCGGCACGCAAAAGAAATCCGGCGACACAACCGGCGCCAACACCTCCGAGGTCCTGTACGTTCCCGGTGTCTACACCTCTACAATTGAACTGAACGGTCAGACTTTCGATGTAGAAGTTTCCGTTGACGAAAACCACATCAACTCCATTGCGCTCAACAACCTGAGTGAGACTGCCACAGCCATGTATCCGCTGATGGAGCCCACACTGGAATCTCTCGCCAGCCAGATCTACGCCACCCAATCCACCGAGAATATCAGCTTTGGCGACGACAATAAATATACCTCTCAGCTTCTTCTCCAGGCGATCAACGCCGCGCTGGACAAAGCAAAACCAGAAGACAAAAAATAACCGTTTTCGGGCTTTCGCATGCATTTGAAAATAATTTTTTTAACAAAAAGGAAAGATGTAACCGTTCAGCTGGCTGAAGTGTTACATCTTTCCCTTTCCTCAAAGATTTCTTTACATTTTCACCATTCTCCGACGGTCTGCCGGATATACCGCTCCAGCTTTTCCGTATCAAATGCCGGAATATAGTTTTTCTTCATAAAACAGATTTCCCTCGCGCTGGCAATATGAAAATTGTGGGGTGAAATCCCGCCTGTCACATCGTATACTCCATTGGAAAAATCGAGCGCGCAATGATTCGTCCTCCGATGAATCGTTTTTTTTTCAAATTTCAATTTTTTGTTAACAGTTCCGGATTCTTTCTGCAGGCACAGAGGCTTTCTGATTCTCCGGAAAGATCGTTCTTTCTTCCATTTTCCTTTCTTTCTCCGAAACCACCAGGGATTTTAACCTTTTTTCAGACAAATGTCAAATCTTTTCCAGAATTTCCTGCCGATAACAGTAACAGTTCAGCCAGCTGAACTGTTACTGCATCCGCCCATGAAAAATCGCTTCGCGATAGGGCAGATGCCCATAAGCACTACGTTTTCATACGGTCTGCGCAGTAAATGCGCAGACCTGGCTGAATCGTTACCGATAACATCTGACTCAATCGCACAGAACGTTTTTCACCATCTCGCGAAACTTTTCCAGGTCTTCTTCATTGGGGTGATCCAGCGCCTGATCAAAATTAGCGATCAGCTGGTCGGCGCGCTCCGGTTCTTTCTCCTGCATCGCCTCATATCTCTTCCGGACAGCCATCGGCATCCTCCCCTGACACATCCATTCGGCGAGCACAGTATTGTTCCCGTTCAGATGGCTTTTTACATTGGCAAGGATCCGGTCAAAATATTCCTGATTCTGTCCAAAGCCTGCGGTTCCAAACAATACAACCTGCTTCCCATCCAGGCTCTCCAGAAAATCGCCCATCTGTTTCTCACAGTTTCCTTTGTCCGTCCAGAATCCCGCCAACACAAGTTCCGCCTCTTCCGCAGCCTTCTTTGCCTTTTCATCCGGAATCCCGTAATAGAGGCACTCCTGACCTTCCAGTATTTTTCTCGCTTCTTCCGCCAGCATCTCCGTATTTCCGGTATGGCTGCTGTAAACAACTGCACATTTCATCTTCTGCTTTCCCTCTTTTCTGTCATCTTCAAAGGCTATTGCGTCACACTTCAATCTGGCACATTTTCATTGCCTTTAACGCATTCTCATGGCTTTCCGGCGTAACCCCCGCGCAGGCGGAAGCATCCACCAGGATCGGCGTCTCCGGAAAGAATGCTTTCAGCAGAAGCGCATTGGAAATCACACAGATATCCGTACACAATCCCACCAGTTCCACCGACTCCGGCGTCCCTTCTGCCAGCTCTTCCACAATCTTCGGAAGATCTCTGGAACCGAAGGTCCCCTTGTCCAGGATCCTTGCGCCGCGTACCTCTGCCGCTTCGGCAACCTGCGGGCACAGACGATGTCCTTCTGTTCCCCGGATACAGTGTTTTACCGGAAGCTTCTTTCCCTCAGAAGTATCCAGGTAATTTTCAAAATGTGTATCTCTGGTACAGATGATGTTTCCCTGGAAATTCTCCATCTTTTCCACCACCCGGTCCACGATCTTCACCGCTTCTTCCGTTCCCAGGCTTCCGGTGATAAAATCATTCTGCATATCAACAACGACTAAGATTTTCATGGTCTGTCCCTCGCTTCCTTTGCATAGTTTTCTGCAGTGATTCAGCTAAGTGAACTGCTGCAGTTTTCTCTCTGCGCTTCCCTGCTCTCACGCTTCTTTTTTCAACCCTTCTCCAGTTCTTCCAACTCTTCCAGCCAGATACGCACACAGGCGTCGCTCGGCATCCGCAGATCACCACGGGGCGACACCGCGACGCTTCCCACTTTCGGGCCGTCCGGCAGACAGGAACGTTTGAACTGCTGGGCGAAAAATCTTCGGTAAAAAGTTTTCAGCCACTTGAGGATCACTTCCTCTTCATACTGTCCCTGGAACGCATATTTTGCCACCCGGTACAGCTTCTTCGGCTCATACGTCACACGCATCATATAATACAGGAAAAAGTCATGCAGTTCGTAAGGTCCCACCAGATCCTCCGTCTTCTGCGAGATCACACCGTCCTTCGGCGGCAGCAGCTCCGGACTGACCGGCGTATCCAGAATATCCAGCAGAATCCGTTCCAGTTCTTCTTCCCCGCAGGTATCCGCATAGTACTGCACCAGATGACGCACCAGCGTCTTCGGCACAGAGGAATTCACCGCATACATGGACATGTGATCCCCATTATAGGTCGCCCATCCCAGCGCCAGCTCCGAGAGGTCTCCCGTTCCAATCACCATTCCGCCCGTCTGATTGGCAAGATCCATCAGAATCTGTGTACGCTCCCTCGCCTGCCCGTTTTCGTAGGTGACATCGTGGTTCTCCATATCCTGACCGATATCGCGGAAATGGATGGTCACAGCCTCTTTGATATCCACTTCCTTCAGCGTTGCGCCCAGGCATCGGGTCAGCTGACAGGCATTCTGATACGTACGGTCCGTGGTTCCGAAACACGGCATGGTGACCGACAAAATCTGTTCCCTTGGAAGCCCCAGCATATCAAACGCCCGCACCGTGACCAGCAGCGCCAGTGTGGAATCCAGCCCGCCGGAAATTCCGATCACCGCGCTCCGGCAATGGGTATGCTCCAGCCTTTTTTTCAGTCCCATCGCCTGAATATTCAGGATCTCGTCACAGCGCAGTTCCCGGTTCCGCTTATCCGACGGCACAAACGGCTGAGGATCCACAAACCGCGTCAGCACCGTATCCTCCATCCGCAGAGAAAAAGAGATCCTGCGGTATCCGCTGTCTTTCTGCGCCGGATAGGTAGTCATTCTTCTTCTCTCGCTCACAAGGCGGTCCACATCCAGTTCTGTGCAGACTGTCTCATTGTGGAATCTTTTCGCCTCCGCCAGCATCACGCCGTTTTCCGCGATCAGATTCTGTCCGCCGAACACCAGATCCTGGGAAGATTCTCCCTCTCCCGCCGTGCTGTAAAGATAACCGCAGACCAGCCGCGCCGACTGGGTCGCCACCAGGTTTCTCCGGTAGCTGTCCTTGCCGACCATCTCATCGCTGGCGGAAAGATTGACGATCACCGTCGCTCCTGCCAGTGCATGGCGCACGCTTGGCGGTTCCGGCGCCCAAAGATCCTCACAGATCTCCGCCGCCACGGTCAGATGGGGCATATCCTCGCAGGAAAACAGCAGGTTCATTCCAAAAGGAACCGTCCGGCCGAACAAGGTGATCTCCTCCGCAGTTTCCTCTCCCGGCGTGAAATGACGCGCCTCATAGAACTCATTATAATTGGGAAGATATTTTTTCGGCACGATTCCCAGAAGTTCTCCGTGGTTCATCACCGCCGCCACATTGTACAGCTTTCCGTAAACTTCCAGCGGAAGCCCCACAAAAATCAGCGCGTCCACGTCCGCGGTTCCTTTTGCGATCTTCTGCAGGCTTTCTTTCGCTTCCTCCAGAAGCCGTTCCTGCCAGAACAGATCGGCACAGGTATATCCGGTAATGCACAGTTCCGGCAGTACCATCACCTTTGCCCCTTTTTCTTCCATTTCCCGGATGCTTTCCAGGATCACTTCCACATTTTTCTTACAGTCGGCAACGGCAATCTTCGGCGTTGCGGCTGCGACCTTGACAAATCCCTGCTTCATAGCGTTCCTCTTTCATTGATAAATGTTCCGATACCTTCCGGACGTTCTGACTTACCTGCTCCTTCTCAGCAGTTCTTTCATTTCCTCCACCGTGAACACATAATTGGTATTGCAGAAATGACAGTTCAGTTCCACAGGCTTTCCGTCCTGGATCATTTCATTGAGATCCTTTCTTCCGACACTGATCAGCGCTCTGGAAACACGTTCCTTGCTACAGTTGCAGTAAAATTCCGTCGGCACGGTATCATTGATGACCAGATCCATATCGCCCAGCAGACGATCCAGGATCATCTCAGGCGTACATCCCTCATCCAGCATCGCGGTCACGGAAGTCACCTCCGCCAGACGTTTCTCCAGTTTGGAGATGATTTCTTCATCACAGAACGGCATCAGCTGAAGAATGAATCCTCCCGCCTGTTTTACCGTATTGTCACGGTTCATCAACACGCCGAGTCCCACACTGGACGGCACCTGTTCACTGGTGGCAAAATAATACGTCAGGTCTTCGGCAATCTCGCTGGTCTGCAGCGCGCACTGTCCAAGATACGGTTCCTTCAGCCCCATATCCTTGATCACGTCCATAAATCCCACGCCGACCGCTTTCGCCACGTCCAGTTTTCCTTTGCTGTTGGCGGGAAGGATGACGTTCGGATTGCCCACATAACCTTTGACTCTTCCCTTGGAGTCCGCCGTCACGGTGATCCCGTTCAGCGGTCCGCCTGCATGGATCCGCAGTGTCAGAAGGTCTTTCTCGCCCTTCATCATCACGCCCATCATCGCGCCCGCGGTCAGCAGACGGCCAAGTGCCGCCGTCGCCACCGGACTGGTGTTGTGAGCCTTTCTCGCCGTTTCCACAGTATCTCTCGTTGTAGCCGCAAACGCACGGATCTGCCCGTCTGCCGCTGTCGCTCTTACTATATAATCTTTACACATATTCTGCTCCTTCAGTATCTTTATCTTTCCATCTTCTCTTTTTTCTGACATTCCCGGGCAATAAAATAGATCCTTTCACTGTCCTCCCGCACCGGTTCCCTTGTGAACGCGTCGTATACGGCCACCAGTTCCAGTCCGGCCTTTTCCAGCAGCGTCTTCACCCGCTCCGGATCATAGGCTCTCTGGTAATGAACCTCCTCAAACTTCCGGTACAGATCTCCCTTCTCTTTCAGAAAGATCGCCAGCTCGTATTCATTGATCTCCTCCTCCGGATCATAGAAATTGTCCCAGATGAAACTGCTTTCCTCCCGGTTTTCCGCGATGGTACAGTCTCCCATCTGTTCATATTTATAACGGGTATTCATATCAAAAATGAACAGTCCGCCCGGATCCAGATAATTATTGACAAGGGAAAAAACTTCGAGAAGATCTTCTTCCTCAAGAATATAATTCACAGAGTCGCAGACGGAAACCACAGCACGGACCGTGCCGTACAGTTCGAACTCCCGCATATCCTGCATCAGATACAGGATATCGTGGCCGCTCTTTTCCTTCTTCTCCTCCGCGATCTCAAGCATGTCGCAGGAATTGTCCACGCCGATCATGTCATAGCCTGCATCCGCCAGAAGTTCTGTGACGGTTCCCGTTCCGCAGCCAAGATCCAGAATCAGTCCGTCGTTGATCCCATATTCCTTCAACAAACTTTTGATATATTCACACCACGCCGGATAATCTACGTTATCCATAAACAAATCATACACCTGCGCAAAGCTGGTATAGCTGTCCATCGGATACCTCCTTTTTCTTTTGCAATAGTTTCCCGGCAGAGCCTTTCGGCTCTGAGAGGGATCTGCTGATTTTTCGTAACCGTTCAACTGGCTGAATGATTACGATTTTCCGGCGTTTTCGCCGCTTTTCATGATTTTAAATCAATACGGCAGGGCTGTCAAGGGGAGGGTGGGGAAGCGGACGGGAGTTGGTTGGCGGAATTTGTTTTTTATATTGGCAGTGTTTTTTCTTTTTCTGCTTTTTGTTTTGGGTTTTAAAATGGGGGATTCTGGACAGGGGCTGGGAGTTATTTTATAATTAGGAATATAGAGCTTTATCGGTGTATGGGAGGTACGGCTGTGGAAAATTTTTATCATGAAATGATTAAAACGGATGCCAGGAATCCGGTTCAGATTTTTCTGCATCAGGGACCGGTGAATTATTCTGTTCTGGAGCATTGGCACAGGAGTCTGGAGATTGATTATCTGCTGGACTGCAATGTTTTTTTCTGGGTCAACGGAGAGAAAAAGCTGGGAAAAGCCGGGGATTTGCTGTTGATTAACAGCAGGGATATCCACGCGCTGGCCGCGGAACAGCATGATGTTCTTTCAAACGGTGTGCATGGTCTGACTCTGTTAATTTCCTATGATTTTCTTTTGAAGCTCTGCCCGGAAATGAACGATGTCCATTTCCGTCTCGAAGGGTATCCGGAAAAGCAGGAAGAACTGAAATCCTGTTGTCAGGAACTGGTCCGCCTTCAGCAGGAAAAATCCGGAGAATTCGGATACCTGCAGTGCAACAGTATTATTTATCGTATCCTGTATCTGCTTTTTACCTTCTTTAAAAGTGAAAAAAATCCTATGATGATCCATAGTCAGAAGTACATTACCCGTTTGAGCCGGGTGATGGACTATATACGGGAGAATTACCAGGAAACGCTGACTTTGCAGGAGGTCTCCGCGCATTTTGGGGTTTCCAAAGAATACCTCGCCAGAATCTTTAAAACTTATACGGGCAGTACCTTTAAGGAGTATCTGAATTCTGTACGTCTGGACCGGGCCTTTTTTGACGTCATCGAAACAGATTATTCCATGTTGAATATCGCCATGCGCAACGGTTTTCCGGATGTACGTTCTTTCAATAACAGTTTTCGCAAAGTCCATGGGATGCTGCCTTATCAGTTTCGCAAAGAATACGCCGGCAGTCACCCTGCCGATGACGGAACAGAAGTCTCTGAAACCAGGATGCCGCAGCCGCATATAAAAATTTTTGAAAAACCAGACGTCTGACCACTCCCCTGTTTCCTCCAAACACGCTCCAGGCAAAACATGGATTTCCTGTCTTTTCCGTGTTCAAATATCAAAAAATGATGTGTTTTCCGTCAAATAATGCCACGAATCCTTCGGGTGTGAACTGTTAAAATAGTAAAAAAGAATTTCAGAAAGGACGGATGTCTATGAAACGACGGGAAAAAGTTATTTTTTATGCAGTGGGGGCTGTCTTGCTTCTGATCTTTACTTTTACTGACCTTCAGATTTCCATGACCATCGCAAACAAGAATCTCTGGGCCAGGATTCTGGAGGTGATCGGAGAAATTCCATTCACCTTTCTTTCGATTTTCTCCTGCGCGGTGCTGATACGGTTTCGCAGCAAAAAGAAGCCTGCGGCAGGTATTTCCCTTGCCGGTTTTGGTCTGCTGTTTCTGCTGTTTTCTTTTATGGGCGGTATGATGACATGGAACTATTTAAAGAACAATCTGGGAGACGGAGTTCCAGAATTCCTTATGATTCTTATTGCCGTCCTCCTTGCAGCAGGCGCGGTTTTTCTTGCGGAAAAGGTACGGAACGATCATATCCGCGAGGCGGTAACTTTTGCAGTCATCACATTGATTTATTTTGCAGTTGTGCTGGTGGTCATGAATATGATCAAAGCAAGTTGGGGACGGATGCGTTTCCGTGAAATGACAGATCCGCTGATGCAGTTCACGCCCTGGTATGTAATCACGGACCGGGGAGGATTTTCCGATATCTACGCATCGTTTCCTTCCGGACACTCTATGAACGCTTCCGCCGTGATGCTGTTTTCTCTGTTTCCAGCGGTCTTCTCTTCCTGGAAAGGAAAAGAAAAAGTGATCCGCACAGCAATCGTTGTATGGATTCTGCTGGTAGGCGCCAGCCGCGTAGTAATGGGCGCACATTTCGCAAGCGATGTTACTATGGGCGTCCTGCTTTCTATTACATTATTCTGGATCATCCGTGCTGCGGTCTGTAAAATACGCTGCTGCCAGATATAAACAAAAATCAAAAGAACCGAGGAAAAACATATGGCAAGAAAATATGACAAAGAATTGCTTCAGAAACTAAAAGAAAAAGAGACCGTAATGGATTACCACGGCGTCCAGGTTCTTGTAAAAAACCTGCCGGACTGTGACGAAAAGGGCGCCATGGACCCGCGCCTGTATGCGGATATGAAAAAACAGCTGCGTATCCTTGGATTTATGCCGAAAGGTCTGCTGAAGATGGATACCTCCGAAAAAGGACTGGCAAATCTCCGTACCATGTTCAATGGTATCAAAAGCGTCCCGTGCGTAGAAAAAAAGATTCACATAGAGCACGCTTCCGTGGAAGCGGAAGACGGCTATCAGATCCCGGTCCGGATCTACCGCAGTGAATCCACAAAGGAACACAGACCCGTACTGTACTACATTCACGGCGGCGGATTTTTCGGAGGTTCTCCCGATGTAGTGGAAGAATCCGTCAAGATGTTTGTGGAAAAAACAGATCTCTGCGCTGTTTCTGTGGATTATCGCCTCGCGCCGGAAAACCCTTATCCTGTCGGACACAAAGACTGCTATCAGGTATTAAAATGGATCTGTTCCAATGCCGATACCCTCCATGTGAATCCGGAACAGGTCTTCGTGGCCGGTGATTCCGCAGGAGGAAACCTGACCCAATACTGTACTACCAGATCCTGGGAAGACGGCAAGCACCTGGTAAAAGGGCAGCTGCTGTTATATCCGACCCTGAACATGGCAGGGATCAAAGATGAATATTTCAATCCTGGCATGGAACAGTTTGAAATGGCCCCCAAACAGAAACGGGGACTTTCCAAAATGATCGGAATGTTTGGAGGCATGACCACAGGACTGAAACCGATCCTCGGAACCGATGAGGTAAACAACGATTATCTGAATCCATATACCCGAGACGCCTCACAGAATCCTCCGACCTTCCTCACCGTCGGCGAGCACGACTTTCTGAAAATCGAAACCCTTGGGTACGGCGTCAAACTTCACAACGCAGGAGTAGACACACGGATCGTACTGTACAAGGGATTCGGTCACGCTTTTTTCGATAACACGGGGGTTTATCCTCAGTGTGAGGACTGCATTGAGGAAATGGGAAAATTTATTTTCAGCCACTGTGGATAACAGGGACGCTGATTGCCGTGATCTAACTGTCCACGCAGCTTTAGAAGATGTCTAAGCAAACAAAATTGAACCAGGAAAGGAGCCGTTGAGATGTCGGATATCTATGAACTTCAAAACAACAAAAGAAAGAAAAATGCAGACAAGATCCTTTATGAATATGGGCTCTGGGATTTTCTTTCAAAAATCGGGCAACCGCATATTATTGGAAGTTATCGGATGGATCTGATGGCGTGGAATGACCTGGATCTTGATATTGAAAACAGCTCTATGTCCAGGGAAAAGCTGTATCAGTTGACTTCGTTTGTTCTGGATGTGTTTCATCCGCTCTGGTATGAAGCGAAAGAAGAAGTAAATGATGAAGGAAAACGTGTCTGGTTTCATGGCTTTTATGTGCTGATTGACGGTGAACTCTGGAACGTTGACCTTTGGTTCTTTGATCTGGAAACAATTTCAAAGGCAGAAGCATACTGTGACCGGATTTCTTCTGCTGTTGGGAATTCTCCTGTATACCGGGAACGGATTTTCCGGATCAAGGATGCGCTGAGGGAGAAAGGACTTTATGGTTTTTATCAGTATTCCAGTATGGACGTCTATCGCGCGGTTTTGGAATTTGGTGTTCAGGACAGCGAAGAACTGCTTGCAAAATTTGCAAAGCCAAAATCCGTTTCTGATTGAACGGAACTTGCTCTCGCATCGTCCCTCGCCTCATGATACAATGTCCTTATCAGAGCAAACATCGAAAGGAGAAGAAACATGCGAAAAGTTGTTTTATATGTTGCCATGAGCCTTGACGGATATATTGCTGATAAGGATGGTAAGGTGGACTGGCTCGCGGGGCAGGAGGATAACGCAGAGACTGCCGACAGCTATGCAGATTTTGAAAAAACCACAGATACCGTTATCATGGGATGGACGACTTATCATCAGGTTACAACAGAATTGTCCCCGGAACAATGGGTATACGAGATCCCTGTACCCTGGTAAAGGAATTAAAAGCCATGGCTGGAAAAGATATCTGGATCTGCGGCGGAGCTGATATCATCCGCCAGCTTATGGAGCAGAATCTCATCGACACCTATCATATCTCCATAATCCCGACCATTTTAGGGTCTGGTATCCGCCTCTTTTCCGATTCAGAACAGGAGATCAAACTGTGCCTTTCCTCCGTTAAAAACAACAATGGTATTACGGAATTGGTTTATCAGAAGAGAAGCACCTGACACTGCTTTCTTTCTGCAGAATTTCGAGCGTGTTTGAAAATTGTTTTCTGCCGAAGATGCATCATGGCTGGGAATTCTCTACCTGGTTTACTACACTGCCGTACATTCTCTCCTTCTATTCTTTGTCATTTTCCTTGTTCTGGCTTTCTGCACGCCATTTCTTTACAACGGTCTGAAGATTGTAAAGCCGAATGAAGCGATGGTACTGACCTTATTCGGAAATTACTATGGAACCATCCTGAAAGAGGGATTCTACTTTGTAAACCCGTTTGCCGCCAACAATAACCCGCCATATGTAAAAACTTCCGACGAAGACAAAACAGCTATCATCGACACGCACAAAAAAACGGTTTCCCTGAAAAGCATCACATTCAACAACAGAATCCAGAAAGTCAACGATGTTCTCGGAAATCCCATCGTCATCGGCGTTGTCGTTGTATGGCGGGTAGACAATCCCACAAGGGCTGTCTTCAATGTGGAAAACTATCCGGAATTCCTGTCCATCCAGACAGATTCCACGATCCGGAACATTGCCCGAATGTATCCTTACGATATCATTGACGAAACACATGCGAACAACGAAAGAACCCTGCGTGGAAGCGCACAGGAGATTGCAGAGAGCATGAAAGAAGAGCTTTCCAAACGCGTGGAATTTGCCGGTCTTGTCGTGGAAGAAGTACGCATCACCCATCTGTCCTATGCAGAAGAAATCGCGGCTGCCATGCTCCAGAGACAGCAGGCCGCTGCAGTGATCGCCGCCAAGCAGAAAATCGTGGACGGAGCGGTGGACATGGTGCGGATGGCAATCGACAAACTGAACGAAGATGAGATTGTTGTTCTTGACGAAGAGCGGAAAGCAGCAATGGTATCCAATCTTCTCGTCGTCCTCTGTTCCAACAAAGACGCACAGCCGGTGGTCAACAGCGGAAGTATTTATCAATAGGGTGTGATGATCAATGACAGATGAAAAAAAACTGGACGCCAAAGAACAGGCGCTCCAGCAGCGGCTGGAAAAGCTCCGGAACATGGAGGAAGAAATCAGGGAAAAGGAGAATGCCCTGAAACTCCGTGAAAAAGGAAAAAAACAGCTGGTATTACGGCTTTCCCCAACGCTCTGGGAAGAAATCGCCCGCTGGGCGGATGAGGATTTCCGTTCTATCAACGGACAAATCGAATATCTTCTGACCGAATGTGTCCGTGCGCGGAAAAAAAAATGAACTTCCGAATGATTGTTCCGAAACAGATGACGGCCGTCTGGTTTCTGCAGGAACACACAGCCTGCGAGACGTTGCATGCTGTGTATATTGAAAGGATCCGGCGAAGAAAGAGAATGTATTGGAATGTATAAGGGAGGGAGCACAATGAAGAAAAGAAGAAAGAGTATTGGAATGACAGCAGCTCTGCTGGCTGTACTCGCGGGATGTTCTGCTATTCAGACAGACACAGATTATATGGAACTGCGCCAGCAGGCGTTGGATACGCTTAACGCTGAAGAAGCGGTTCGGTCGGTGACTGATTCCTCCACAACTACGGATACTGAAAACCAAACCATAGAAAACGAACTCTGGTTTATCGACGAGAATTACTGGATGCAGGAAAGCCATCTGGGAGAGGATCAAACAAGCTGGATGGTAATTTACGACGGCAATCAGTATTCACGAAACGTTGCCTCCGATCTCGATACCGGCTGGACGAAATGGGAAACGCCGACGGTTATGGAGGAACTGGCAAAAGGCAATTATGAGGAAACCATGATCCTGGAAGAAGGACACCGACAGGAGGACGGAACTCAGATCACATGCAGTGTCCCGAAAGAAGCTCTGGAGGAAACATGGGCGGAAAACACCAAGCATCTGCCGGAGGAATTGGCTCAGCAAAGCGAAAAACCGGAATCCGCACAATACACGTATTATTTGGACGATGAAGATAAGCTTACCCGAATAGAAACTGTGTGGAAAAGTACGATGAAACAGCAAGTGGGCAAAGATCTGATAGACGTCAATATCACCTCAACAACTTCCTCAACATTTGAACCCGTGGCACGTGAGGAGGCAATGCAGAAAATTAAGGAAACCTACCAGGAAGCCATAAACAACGTCCAAAATGCGGCAAAAAATTCATAAGAGCCATTAAAAAGTTTGAACGGTATCCGCCCATGTAAAATCACTTCGCGATGGAGCGGATGCCCAAAGGCACTACGTTTCAGCCGGATCTGCGCGGTAAATGCGCAGATCCGGCTGAACTTCTGCCAGGATTTCTGCGGAAGGTCTGCGGAAACTCAGGGATAATAGATATTTACAAAGTCTTTCAACTGTGTTAGAATACATTTGTGTATAAATTTCATATCAACAGTTTAAGTGCATCGATTTTCCAAACGAAGATCGGTGAAAAGGGAATCAGGTCAGAATCCTGAGCGATCCGGTCACTGTATCGAGGGAGCTGTCTGTAAAAATCCATTGTATGTCCGCAAGCATATGAGAAGGAACAGAACAGCGATGATCTCCAAGTCAGGAAACCTGCTTAAACTGCATAAGGTTGAAGCTTCCGAGCAAAGTTTCCATCCACACTTGTTTTATGAGATATGGAATGCCTGATAAGTAACGAACAGTTCACTTGCCGGGAACCTTGAACGGGATTTATGCATTGCATTAAACGGCAGGGTGAATCACTTCGGCTACCAAACGTTCTGTTATATCATGGCACTTTCCTCCGCAAACAGGTGTTATGATTTTCCGCTTGCAGAACCCGGGCAGTCGAAGAGACGAGCCCGTTTTTTTTTGCGTAGACGGACGAAAGCGGTCAGGCGCAGGGCAGGTGCGTGTGCGGGGCGGGGAAATATGGAATGCGTGCTCACTCCGACATTCGGACATGGATGGGCGGGGTGTTCGCGGCTCACAAAACGGAATTAAGTTCTCACACGGACGATTTGCTGTGTTCCGTTTTGCGGCTCGCGGAC